>RGNC01000324.1 GCA_010029175.1 Synechococcaceae bacterium WB8_1B_136
GGGGTGGATCAGGAGGAGGGCTACAAACGCCGCCAGGCTTTGGTCAACCTGGAGCTGGAAGACAACAGCCGCGAGCGGGAAGACGAACTCCGCCAGCAGGTGGCCCGGCTTGAGAAGGCCCTACAGAAGTCGGAAGACTGGCTCCACTTCAGCAGTGATCTGTTCCGCGATGCGCTCAACACCAGCCTGCAGGTCAGCGCCCAGGGGAGCGGAGCAACACCGCAGCTGAAACCCAGGGATCCCGCGGCAGCGGAGGCTGATCCCGAGCGTGCCGAATGGATCTTCCCGGAGGCCAATGAGCTGCCCGGCGGCGAGCAGAGCTGGGGGGATGTGCTGGATGCGCTGCGGCGCCCGCGCCGCCCCGGCGAAAAGCTCTGGGAGTGGCGGCGCACCACGGCGCCCCAGCCGGTGGTGTTCAAGGACCCCAAGGAGGTGAATGCCGATCGGGTGCACCTGCACCTGGAGCACCCCCTGGTGCAGCGGCTGCTCAACCGCTTCCTAGTGCGGGGGTTCCAGGGCGAAGAACTCAGCCGGGCCGCGGTGATTGCCACCCACGACGACAGCGCAAAGCTGATCCTGCTGGCCCGCCTGTCTCTCTATGGCCATGGCGCTGCTCGGTTGCACGATGAAGTGCTGGAGCTGGTGGCCGAATGGGATCCGGCCGATCCAACCAGGCGGCTGCGGGTGCTGAACGCCACCAAGACCGACATGGCCTTGGCCGACCTGGAAACCAGCCTGCGGGAACGTCTCCCAGCGGTGGATGAAACCATCCAACGCCAGCTGCGGACCGGGCTACACGCCGACGTGGCCCAACTCAAGGACCGCCTGGAAGCCCTTGCTGCAGAACGGGCTGAACTGGCCAAGGACCAGCTGGCAAAGCGTTCCGACGACGAGGCCAACGCCTTCGTGAAGGTGCTGCAAGAGCAGCGGGAGCGGATCCTCAAGACCCGCACCAAGCACGACAGCGAGTTCGAGCAGCTGGCCTTCGGCTTTGCCGACCAGGAGCTGCGCCAGCTGCTCGACAACCGCTCCTACTGGGACAAACGGCTGGCACGGATCGAGCGGGATCTGGAGCGTGAACCGGATTCGATCCGGCGCACCTTTGAGGTGGCCACAGCCCCCCGCATCGAGCCGGCCGGCACGATTGTGCTCTGGCCGCTGGAGGCAGCGCAATGAGGAACCCCAGCTCGATCCTCGCCCCCCTCGTGACCCGCGAAGCGCTGAACGCTTTCACCCAGCGGCTGGTTGAGCACTTTGCCCCTGAACAGATCATCTTGTTCGGCTCCCAGGCCCGTGGCGAGGCCCGCTGGGATTCCGATGCCGACCT
>RGNC01000325.1 GCA_010029175.1 Synechococcaceae bacterium WB8_1B_136
GGTAATCCCACCACCTGGGTATGGGCGCCCCGCGCCTGGGTGACCCCAATGGTGCGGGTGGCTGCAGCGATCATCGGGCGCCGGTGGCTCACCACCATGAATTGGGCCTGGTGGGCCTGGCTGGCAATCAGGGCTGCCAGGCGTTCCACATTCACCCCATCCAGGAAGCTGTCGACCTCATCGAGGGCATAGAAGGGCGAGGGGCGGAAGCGTTGCAGGGCAAACAGGAAGCTCAGGGCTGTGAGCGACTTCTCGCCCCCACTCATGGCGTTCAGCCGGCGCACCGCCTTGCCCTTGGGATGGGCCACCAGGGTGAGGCCCCCATCGAGGGGGGATTCCTGGTTTTCCAGTTGCAGGTGGCCCTCGCCATCGGAAAGGCCGGCGAAGCTTCCTGGCGCAGGGTGGCCACGGTTTCGATCCGCAGCAGCAGCTCTTCGCGCTCCTTGCTGAGCACCTCCAGCCGCTCCTCCAGCTCGGCCAGGCGGATTTCGAGTTGTTCGAGTTCTTCGAGGGCCAGCATGTTCACCGGCTCGAGGGCCTCCATGCGGGCCTGCAGGCTGCGCAATTCGCCCTGAAGGGCCTCCAGGCCGTTTTCGCGCACCTCCTCGGGGATCTCGGGCAGGGGGTCGGGGAGTTCGCGCTCCAGCTGGGCCACGCGCAGCTGCTCACTGCGTTGCTGCTCGGCCAGGGCCGTCAGTTCCTCGCCCAGGCGTTCCAAGGCCCATTGCTGCTGCTGCAGGGCCTGGCGCTGGGCCCCGAGCTGGGCTTCGGCGGCATCACGGGCCCGGCGGCGCTCGCCAAAGCGGGTTTGCAGTTCGCGTTGCTGGCCCTCGAGGCTGGTGCGCCGTTCCTGGTCGGCCTGGTGCTGCTCTTTCCAGGTGGCGCGTTCAGCCACCAGGGCCTGCACGGCGGCCACGAGCCGTTGCTCATCGGCACTGAGGGCTTCCAGTTGGTTGCTCAGCCGCTCCGCGGCCAGGGCCCGTTCCCGGCGGGCGGCGAGCAGCGCGTCGCGCTGGAGCCGGGCTGAGGCCAGGGCCTGATCCGCCGCTTCCAGTTCCGCCTGCAGGCCCTGCCAGCGGGCGGAATCGCCCGAGGCCTGGGCCGCGGCTTCCGCTTGCCCCAAGGCTTCCCATTGCTGCTGCAGCGGTTGGAGCGCTGCCTCCAGGTCGGCTTGGCGCTTGTGATCACCTTGGAGTGCGGCCTGCAGCTGGGCCAGCCGGCTGGCCCGTTGTTCTTCGCGTTGCAGCTGGGGGGCGAGGGTCCGCTGGGCGGCGCTGCGCTCGGCCTCCAGGGCGGCCTGGCGCTGTTGGCGTTGCAGCAGT
>RGNC01000326.1 GCA_010029175.1 Synechococcaceae bacterium WB8_1B_136
GGCGTGGTGGTTGTTGTGCCAGCCCTCGCCGAAGCTCAAGATGGCCACCCACCAGCAATTGCGCGAGAGGTCGGGCGAATCGAAATTGCGGTAGCCCAAGGCATGGGTGGCGGAATTCACAAGCCAGGTCACGTGGTACACGAGCACCAGGCGTAAGGGAATCCCCCATAGCACCAGGCCCAGGCCGCCCCCATGGACCCCGGTCCGTTGGCCTAGCCAATAGAGACCTGCGGCCAAGGGAAGCTGGAGCAGCAGGAACCACCGGTCCAGCCAGCGGTAGAAGGGATCCCGTTGCAGATCGCCGGTGAGTCGGGCCACATGCTGCAGCGCCGGAATCTCGTGCAACATCCACTCGCTGTGGGCCCACCACAGGCCGCGGGCCGCATCGTGGTGGTCGTTGGGCTGGTCGGAGAACTTGTGGTGATGGCGATGCAGCCCCACCCATTCGATTGGGCCGCTCTGGCAGGCCAGGGTGCCCATCAGCACCAGCAGCCGCTCAAGCCATTTCGGGGCAACGAAGCTGCGGTGGGCGATCAGCCGGTGCAGGCCGAGGGTCACCCCCAGCACCGTCATCCAATAAAGAACGGCGAGCGCCACCACCCCCTGCCAGCTCCAGAACTGGGGCAGTAGGGCGAACACGGCTCCCACGTGCATCACCAGCATGAAACTTGTGGTGCCAGCCTTGTACTTGCGTTGTCGCTTCGGTAGGGGATCGCGCTGTTGGTTAACGGCATCCCGCATTCGGGATTCCTGTACGGCGCTCGGGCGCTCCACGCTCAACAGTTGGGCCTGCAGATCGGCAGCAGTGGAACCGTTTGCACAGGAACCGTTGGGACTCAAAACCAAAGCACTCTCCGGTGGTGCTTCTGGGGGATGCCGCCCGTAAGAGGCAGGGCCCAGCTTGGGGCAAAAATCTAGGCCTCTAGAGGCCCGAGCCTGGGCGCGCCCCTCCAGGAGCAGCATGGAGCTAGAAGGAGGGGATGGGCATGGGTGTTTCCGGCTGGGCCGCAGACCAGGTGGCCGCCGCCGCCGAGCGCATCGCGCCCTGGCGCCAGCAGCACACGGCCCAGGTGCGGCCCCGGTTGGCGCGCGTGCTGGAGGCCTTTGCCGCCGAACGCCTGGGTACCCAGCACTTCGCCTCGGTGAGCGGCTACGGCCATGGCGACCAGGGCCGCGAGGTGCTCGATCGGGTGTTTGCTCGGGTTCTGCAGGCCGAAGCTGCCGCCGTGCGGCTGCAGTTTGTGAGCGGTACCCATGCGATTGCCGCCGCCCTGTTCGGGGTGCTGCGCCCCGGCGATCG
>RGNC01000327.1 GCA_010029175.1 Synechococcaceae bacterium WB8_1B_136
GGGCAAGACCACCGCTGCGTTGGGTTTGGTGCTGCGCACCCTGGGCCATGGCGACCAGGTGGCGGTGGTGCAGTTCATCAAGGGGGGCTGGCAGCCCGGAGAGGCCAAGGCGCTCGAACTGTTTGGCGATGCCCTCCACTGGCACGCCCTGGGGGAGGGATTCACCTGGGAAACCCAGGACCGTGAGCGCGATCGCCAGTTGGTGCAACAGGCCTGGGAGCGTTCGCTCAGCTATCTGGCCGATCCGGAGCGCAAGTTGGTGGTGCTCGATGAGGTGAATGTGGCGCTCAAACTCGGCTACCTCGGGCTGGACCAACTGCTGGAAGGGCTCCAGCTGAGGCCGGAACTCACCCACGTGGCCCTCACCGGCCGCGGCGCCCCCCCCGCGCTGGTGGAGCGGGCCGATCTGGTGACCGAGATGAAGCTGCTGCGGCACCCCTTCCGCGAGCAGGGGGTGAAAGCGCAACGGGGGATTGAGTTTTAGGCCTGAAGCCTGCTGGCGCCCCTCCTGGGGCTGCGCCTAGCCCAAATCCTGCTGCAACAGGGCCAGGCTGCTCACCAACACCGACAGCCCGCTGACCAGCACGGCGCGGTGCACATCGGGTTCACGCCAGATCGCCGGATCCCTGCTGGCCCGCTCCAGGGCGGAGAGGGTGAGCCGGGCCATCACTCCCGAGGGCCTGGCCTGCTGGGAGCCGGCCTCGTCAATGCCTGCGTCACTGCCTGCGTCTCTGCCTGCGTCACTGCCACCGTCTCTGCAGCCGTCAGCCATGGCCCTGGTGCTTTCCAGCACTGAAGCGGCTTGGGTGGCAACGCGCAAGGGCGTTGCTACGGTCGGGGAAATCAATGGGGTCAATGGGTTACAAGCGCGTGCTCCTCAAGCTCAGCGGCGAAGCGCTGATGGGTGAGCAGGGCTATGGAATTGATCCGGCGATTGTGCAGTCCATTGCCAAGGATGTGGCTGAGGTGGTGGCCCGTGGCACCCAGCTGGCGATTGTGGTGGGGGGTGGCAACATCTTCCGCGGCCTGAAGGGATCGGCCGCTGGGATGGACCGCGCCACCGCCGACTACGTGGGCATGTTGGCCACGGTGATGAATGCCATCACCCTGCAGGACGGCCTGGAGCAGGCGGGTGTTCCCACCCGCGTGCAGAGCGCGATTTCGATGCAGGAGGTGGCCGAGCCCTACATCCGGCGTAAGGCGATCCGCCACATGGAAAAAGGACGGGTGGTGATCTTTGGGGCCGGCACGGGAAACCCCTTCTTCACGACCGACACCACCGCCGCCCTGCGGGCCGC
>RGNC01000328.1 GCA_010029175.1 Synechococcaceae bacterium WB8_1B_136
GCTGCAGCTGGAGCGAAGCACCGATGAGCTGAGGCGGCGTTCCGAAGGGCAGACCCAGGACTTCCTGCTGCAACTAGAGCGCGACCGGCTGGCGGCAATCGGCGGTGATACGTCGGCGCTGGATTTCGAGATTGAGATGACCAAGGTTCGGCGTGATGCGTCCGAGCAGCTGATCCGCAATGAGCAGGACGCAGCGGATCGCAAGCTGACGCTTGAGCGCAGCGTTGAGAACTACCGGCGTACCGTTGCGGAAGGCATCAGGGACATCACCGTTGATGCCAGCCGGCAATGGGCTGATCGCGTCAGGAAGGGCGCAGCGGATGCGGTGGCGACGTTGGGTGGGGCTGCCGCTATCGGTGGCGTCTCGGCTGATGGTGGCCCGCCAACAAGTGGCGTCGCTCGACTGCTTCAGGCCGCAAGCTCGCAGCTGGGCCTTTTTGCTGGTCAGACCGAGCGATGCGCCGACGCCATTCGGGAGCTGTTCAAGGTTGCTGGCATCGCCATCGGAACCACTAGGCGGGCATGGGATGGCCTGGCATCAGGCCGAAGCCTTGCGTCCAGCTTTTTTGGCTCTGACATCGGCCAGCGGATCAGCAACAAGCGCGACCTAAGGCCTGGTGACCTGGTGGGCTTTGAGCGCACTTATGGGTCCTGGGGCCCAGGCGTTCAGACCCATGTCGGCATGTACGCCGGCAACGGGATGATGTTTGACCACAGCTCGCGGCGCGGGCTGGTGATGCGTCCGCTTGATACGTTCGCGGGCAAGTTCATGTATGGCGTTCGCCCCTATGCGTTGATGCAGGGTGGCGAGGGCGCCGCAAACAACATCCGCCCCACTCCCGCCGCGGCGCGCAACCTGCAAGCTGAGCTGCGACCCGCCACGCCGCTGCAGCCGCTGAACGCGGCGATGCTGCAGGTGCCGGGGATGGAGGGCATCAACGCTGCCACCGCCGGAGTGCTGCAGGCATCGGATGCCCAGCGCCTCGCGGCCAATGCTCTGCCGCCAAGTGAGGTGCTCGCAAAGCTGGGCGAGCAGTACGGCGACATCACCCAGGAGCTCGGCCAGCAGCAGCGCTCCAGCCGCCAGCAGCTGGAGGACTACCAGCGGATTCTCACCCTGCAACGCAGCGGCCTTAGCCCTGAGCTGGCCCAGCAGTCGGTTGAGCGTGCGCGATCGGCTGAGCGCGAGGCAACGCAGCTGCAGGCGCTGGAGAACCAGACGGTGCAATACCTCCAGCAAGCGGGACTGACCGACAAGCAA
>RGNC01000329.1 GCA_010029175.1 Synechococcaceae bacterium WB8_1B_136
CCTCAGGCCTGGGACACAATCCCGCTCCACTGCACGGCCTTCACCTGGTCGCGGCGCCAGGAGTGAAACAGCAATGGTTCCGCCACGGTGCAGAGGGGACACACCGCGATCTGCTCGGAGGGGATGCCGGCCCACTCCAGCTGCAGACGGGTGGCGGCGCGGATGTCGAGGCGGTCACGGCCGGGCTCCGGATCCGGCAGAACAGCACCACAGGCCCTCAACGCATCCAGGGCCAGCTCGGGCTCTGCCGGCTGGATTGCGGCGGCCACCTGCAGGCTCACACTGCGCTCCACCTGGTAGTTGGCACCGCTGACGGCGGGGCCGAGGGCCACCAGCAAGGCGTCACGGCGACTGCCGGCCGCCTCCAGCTGCTCGATGGCCGCCAGCAGGATCCGGCCGGCCACACCGCGCCAGCCCGCGTGGCAGGCCGCCACCCGGCCCGTGGCCGGATCGGCGAACAGCACGGGCGTGCAGTCGGCACCACACACCCAGAGGCTCTGGCCGCCGGCATCACTCACCAGCCCATCGGCCTCAGGCCAGGGGGCGGCACTGGCCTGGCTGGCCGGCAGCACCAGGGCGCTGTGGATCTGCCTGGGGCGATGCACCGTGACCCCAGCACTCACAGCGGCGGCCAACTCCGCCGGCTCCCGGCCCTGCCACTGGCGGGTGAAGAAGCCATGTTCAAAGTCGGCCAGCAGGTTGGCCTGGAGGTAGGTGCCGCCGTAGCAGCCCACCCAGGTCCAACCCTCGAGGTCGTTGAAGCCCGCATCGGGGCGGTTGAAGGGGGCATCCAGGGCTTCAGCCATCGGCAGCCACCGCCTTCAGGCGTCGGGCAGATCCCGCAGGATCCAGAAGCCCTCGAAGCGCGGCTGGGCCTCCTCGCTCTGCACCGCCAGAAACTGCACCCCAGCGGTCTGGCTGCGGGCCGCCAGGAAGGCCTCCGCCGCGGCCTTGGCCTCGTCGGGCTCCAGGTTGCCCAGCAGCCAGCGATCCTCCATGCCGGCCTCCAGCACCAGCTGCTGCCCGGAGATCTCCAGCCGCACGGGCTCCAGGCCCGCCAGCCAACCGGCGATGGCCAGGGCCCGGGCACCGCTGAACAGCCGCAGTCCGCTCACCATGGCGGTGTCGGGCAGCTCGGCGGGCAGGGGCACCAGGCCGGCGAAGTCCACCGGCCACTGACTGGCTTCCCGCAGGGCGCCGAGGGGGAGGGAGGCCCAGCTCCAGCTGTCGCCCCGGGCCGCCTCCGGCAGGGGCACGGCCA
>RGNC01000330.1 GCA_010029175.1 Synechococcaceae bacterium WB8_1B_136
CTGCGAGGGTTGATCGAGAGCCATCACCTTGATCGCGCCACCATCCAGCGGCAGCTGGTTGAAGTTGAGGCTGCGCAGGCCGGGGTTGTCGTAGGTCTGGATGTAGTACACCAGGTTTTTCTGATCGGCTACCGTGGTCCACTCGGTGATCTCGTAGGTGGTGGTGGAGCTGCCGCCGCCAAAAGCACCACCGGCCGGAAGCTGAACACTGCCGGGCGGCAGATCGAACTGTCCCAGGATGCGGAAGGCGGTGCCCACCTGCTGCTGCGTGGTGAGGTTGGCGGGAGCGAAGCGGCTAAAGGTGAGCGCGCGGATGAAGCGTGAGCTGGGGAGAAAATCACCCGGCAATCCGTGCAGCCCAGCGCCACTGCCGGACTGCGGCAGCTGCAAGCCGTTGACGTTCATCGTTGCCGGCGGCATGGCGCTGAGGTTGGCGTAGTCGCCAGCTGCCGCCAGGTGATGGGGGAACGGCGGATCGTTGGTGTAGGTGCCGGTGGGGTTGTCAAGCATGGTGAGCTCACCGTTGATGTATTCCACCGAGAGGCTCTTGCCGCTGCGGTCGTGCAGGGTCATGTGAATCGGCATCGGACCACCAAACGCCTGCACGCTGGCGCCGTTCACGAGAATCTTTGGCAGGCCGCGCTTCACCTCATCAACCGTGGCGAAGTTGGTGAGTACGTAGGTGAGCAGCTGAGCGCTGTTGATCGAGCGCTGACTTTGGCCCGGCGACACTGCCTGAAACTTGGCATAGCCGGCGAAATACAGCAGCCCGCCGGCCAGCCCCTTCTCGTTCATGCCATCGGGAATAACGTCCTTGAGGCCAAGGGCATTGAGGCCGACCATGGCATAGCGACTGGTCCAGGCCAGGCCATTTCCGAGCTTTCCATCAGGGCCATTGCCACGCAGCGGCGTGCTCCGCTGAATCAACACCGCCTGACTGTTGAGCGGCGCGCCGAACTCCATCGTGCGCGCATAGACGCGGCCACCATCGGAACCCTTGAGCACGAAGCTCGTGCAGGCCTGTGCCGACAGCCCTTGACCGCCCAGGAGCCCCACTGCCGCGAGCACTCCAAAGGCGCGCCTGCACCAACCCGTTGCCTTACTCATCATCCATCCAAACGAAATTACACTAAATCTAGGATATCGCCGGACTGGGATTACCTCAGTTGGCGGGGCAGCCATTTACAACAGGCTTGCCGGCAAACCGATCAGCGACCCACTGCAGATAGA
>RGNC01000034.1 GCA_010029175.1 Synechococcaceae bacterium WB8_1B_136
AGGATCTGCTCCAGGTTTCCCTGCCGCAGGCAGAGGGTGCCGGCCAGGGGCAGCAGCACCTGGGGGCCGGCGAAGGGCCCGCAGGCCGCGGGGTGGTGGCCCCGGCACAGCTGCATTCCGCCGAGGGCAAGGATAAGGCCCCCGTCGGGAGCATGGTCAGACCGCACAGCGGAACCCCAGATGGCAGGTGGAGGTGTCGATCCCCTGGGCCATCCGCGCCGCCGGCCGGTAGCGGCGGCAGTAACTGGGGGCACAGAGAAACGAGCCGCCCTTGACCACCCGCCGCGGCAGACCGCCGTGCTCTGACCCCGGGTCGATGCTCGCCAGCCGTGCCTGTTCCGACGCGCCACAGCAGCCCCCGCCATGGCCTTCGCGATACCAGCTGGCGGTCCACTCCCAGACGTTGCCGATCATGTCGACCAGCCCGTAGCCGTTCGGTGCATAACTGCCCACGGGCGAGGTGCCGGCATGGCCGTCGGCACGGCTGTTGGCATGGGGGAAAGGGCCCTGCCAGACGTTGGCCAGGTGGCGGCCCCCGGGCTCGAGCTCATCGCCCCAGGCGTAGGCCCTGGCCTCGAGGCCGCCGCGGGCGGCCCGTTCCCATTCGGCCTCGGTCGGCAACCGTTTGCCCAGCCAGGCGGCATAGGCCTCGGCATCACCACTGGTCACGTGCACCACCGGATGGTGTGAGCGGGTGCGGATCGCGCTGCCGGGACCCTCGGGATGGCGCCAGCTGGCCCCCGGCACGTAATGCCACCAGCGGTAGGGATCGTCGAGGGGGACGGGGTGGTCAGGGGCGATGAAAACGATGGAGGCGGGTTGCAGGCGCTCGGGCGGCGCCCCGGGATAGTCGGCCGGATCAGCCGGGCATTCGGCCTGGGTGCGATGGCCGGTGGCGGCCACGAACTTCTGGAACTGGGCATTGGTGACCGGCGCCCGGTCGATCCAGAAGCCCTCGACCATGCAGGGGTGGGCCGGTGCCTCCTCGGGGTAGTGGTCGTCCGAACCCATGGCGAAGGTGCCGCCGGGGATCCAGACCATCCCCGGGGCCGGAGGCCGGCCCGGGGTGGACCGTCCCTCAGCCGCCACTGAGGGTGGCCTCCATCTTCTCGAGCACCTGCTGCACCGAGAAGCTGGCGGCCTTCTGCCGTGGGGGATAGTCGCGGAAGGTCTCCAGAAAACGCGCCACGAACGTCTGGGCCGGCACCAGCAGAAAGACGTGATCGAAGATCCAGTCCCAGTAGGTGTTGGAGGTGATGTCGGCCCGCTCGTAGGGGTCGGTGACCAGGTTGAAGATCTTGGGCACCCGCAGCTGGATGAACGGTTCGGCCCAGATCTGGCAGGTGCCGCTCACCCGCTGCTCCATGAACACGAACTTCCAGTTGTCGTAACGCAGGCCGGTGAGGTCGCCGTCATCCGAGAAGTAGAAGAACTCCTGACGGGGGCTTCGGTCAGACTTGCCGGTCCAGTAGTTGAGCATGTCGTAGCCGTCGAGGTGCACCCGGAAGGTCTTGCCGCCGACGCTGTGACCCTGCAGCAGCTTCTCCTTGACATCAGGCTCACCAGCGGCTGATAGCAGGGTCGGCAACCAGTCAAGATGGCTCACGATGCCCGTGAAGACGCTGCCGGGGGCGATGCGACCGGGCCAGCGCACCAGGGCCGGCACCCGGTACGCCCCCTCCCAGTTGCTGTTCTTCTCATTACGGAAGGGCGTCATGCCGGCGTCGGGCCAGCTGTTCATGTGCGGACCGTTGTCGGTGCTGTACATCACAAGGGTGTCGTCGGTGATGCCCAGCTCGTCGAGCAGGTTGAGCATCTCGCCGATGCACTCGTCGTGATAGATCATCACGTCGTGGTATTCCGACTGCCAGCGCCCGCTGCGGCCGATGTCCTGGGGCCGTGCGTAGGTGCGGAAGTGCATGTGGGTGGTGTTGAACCACACGAAGAAGGGTTCGCCGGAGGCCACCGCATCGCGGATGAAGCGCTTGGCCTCGGCCATGAACTCGTCGTCGGCCGTTTCCATCCGCTTGCGGGTGAGCGGGCCGGTGCTCTCGATCCGCTGGGTGCCATCGCCGTTGGCCCAGCAGTGCAGCACGCCTCTGGGAGCGAAACGCTTGCGGAAGTTCGGGAACTCCGGATCGTCTTCCTTGGGGTAGTCGCGCAGCTCGGGCTCCTCCTCGGCGTTGAGGTGATAGAGATTCCCGAAGAATTCGTCGAACCCATGCATCGTGGGCAGGTGTTCGTCGCGATCACCGAAGTGGTTCTTGCCGAACTGACCGGTGCGATAGCCCTGGGGCTTGAGCAATTCGGCAATGGTGGGATCTTCCGCCCGGAAGCCCAGCTCGGCGCCCGGCAGGCCCACCTTGGAGAGGCCGGTGCGGTAGACGCTCTGGCCGGTGATGAAGGCGGCGCGGCCAGCGGTGCAGCTCTGCTCGGCGTAGTAGTGGATGAACTTGGCCCCTTCCTTGGCCACCCGATCGATGTTGGGGGTTTGATACCCCATCAGCCCATGGCTGTAGCAGCTCAGGTTGCTCTGGCCGATGTCATCCCCCCACAGGATGAGGATGTTGGGTTTTCCGTTTGGCATGGAGAACGAAGCCTTGGAAACGGCGGTTGATACGTGGATCTCCCGTGGCGCCAAAGGGGCTGGCAGGCCTGTCCGTTGGCGACGGGGAGGGCACGGTGACGTACGACCGGATTGTGATCAGGCCTGGCTTAAGCTGCCGCTCGAAAAGTGCAAAATCTTCTCTTTTGCTCCGATCAGCAGCCTGTGTGGAGCAACTGGTGGAGGTGATGGCCTCGCTGGACTTCGAGTTGGCCATCACCCAGCTGGTGGGTGGACAGCTCAACGGCACGGTGATGCCGCTGGCCCTGGGCCCCCTGCAGCTGCTGCGCATTCGCCTCGACCGCGCCGTCCATGTGGACGGTGCCAAGCCCCCCGGCCGGCAGCTGTTCACCCTCAATCTGCTGGACCCCCTCCAGGCGCCGCCCCTGCGCTCCCATGGCAGCCCGATGGGGGCGCCCGCCCTGTTCGGTCTGGACCCCGAGGGCGAAGTGCACATCACGGTTCCAGAGGTGTGCGACCTCGTGGTCATCTCCATGGACCGGCAGGCCTTCCAGTGTTGGGCCGCTCAGCTGGGATGCCCCCATCTCGACGACCGTGCGTTCAGAACCAACTGGGTTCAGCTGGACCCGCAGGCTTTTGAGGGGTTGCGGCGCTACCTGCTGCAGCTGTTCTCGGTGGCCGAAACCCAGCCCGAGCTGCTGCGGCAGGCCTCCTGGCGCAGGCTGGCCCTGCAGGATTTCGGCCCGCTGCTGATCTGTGGCCTGGCTGGTGCCGTGGAGCTCAGCCCCTCCAGGCCCAGGCCACCCGCCCGCATCGAACTGGTGAAACAGGTGCAGCGGTGGATGGCTGAGAACCCCAACCTGCCGATCACCCTCGACGACCTCTGCCAGCAGGCGTTCGTGAGCCGTCGTTGCCTGATCCAGGGTTTCCGCGAACACCTCGGCATGGGGCCGATGGCCTATCTGAAGCTGCAGCGCCTGCACGCGGCCCGGCGGCTTCTGCTGGATGCCGATCCCGAGCAAACCAGCGTCACAGCGGCTGCCACTGCGTTCGGCTTTCTCAACTCGGGCCACTTCGCCCGCGACTATCGGCAGCTGTTCGGTGAACTGCCGAGTGCCACGCTGCAGGCCAGTCGCTGTTAGACCGCCTGCCCTTTTCGCCAGCGCAGGAACGGCACCGACACCAGCACGGTGAGCAGCAGGTAGAGCAGGATCCCCAGCTTCACCCCGGCCATGCCCTGGCCGTGGGTGCTGGCGAACAGCAGGGCCAGACCCGGGTTGCGCATGGAGGTCACCAGGGCGGTGGTGGTGCGTTCCGAGGGGTTGGTTCCCGCCATCGCGTAGCCGATGGCCAGGGCGATCAGCACCATCAGCGCCATCAGCAGCAGGGCCGGCAGGTTCTGGGGAATGAAGGCCAGCAGCAGGGGCCCCGCCTTCACCAGCACCACCACCACCAACAGCAGCAGCAGCAGGTTGGCCAGCTTGTCGAGCGGGCCTTCGATCCGGTCCGCCAGCCTGGGGAGGGCCTGCCGGAGCAGCAGCCCCAGCACCAGGGGCAGCAGCTGGGCACGGCCCACCTGCAGGGCCACATCCAGGGGCTGAACGTTCCAGCCCTCGATCGCAAACACCCCCTTGAACACTGCCCCCAGCAGGGGGATGGTGAGGATGGCGGCCACGGCCGCGCTCACCTGCAACAGGGCCGCCAACTGGCGATCACCACCGGCTTTGCCCGCCTTGCGCAGGGTCAGGGGGGCGCTGGGGCTCAGGGCCATCAGGGCAATCGCGAACCGCGCCGGTTGCTGCAGGCTGGTGCTCCAAGGGGTCTGCAGCAGCACCAGGGCCACCAGGGGCACCAGCACGCACGACCCCAGCAGCACCCGCAGCAGCAGGCCGGGTTGCAGGCGCCATTGCTGCAGCGCCTCGGCCCTCAGGCTCACCCCGAGGGCGAGCATGATGAAGAACAGGGTGAGGCTGACCAGCAGCCCAGGGGAAAGGGTCATCGTGCAGTGGCTCCAAGGGTGAGCAGGATCAGTGCCACCACGCCGATCAGGCTGATCATCACGGCGGTGGCCGTGGCGATGGATGGCTCCTCGCGGTAGGTGAAGTCTTCCCGCAGCAGCCGCTTGAGGTTGCGCCGGTGCTGGTGGGTGGCCGCCGTCATGGCCAGAACCCCGGTGAGGATGAACGCCACCGAGATCAGCTGCACGCTCCACTGGGCATGGGCGGCCCCGGCGCCGTTGCGGCTGTTGATGGCGGCCACAATCTTGTCGAGGCCGAAGCCGAAGCTGATCAGCGACAGGCAGGTGCGGATCCAGGCCATCAGCGTGCGCTCCGCCGCATGGCGGTTGCGCTGCCGGGCCAGTTCATTGGTGATGTTCATGGCCGCTGCTCCTCTGCTTGGGGTTCCCGCTCGAAGCGCAGCTCCGCCTCCAGTTCCCGGGCCAGGAACACGTTCAGGAAGGTGCGGATCACGGCCACCACGGCCAGTTGGATCAGGTTGTCGCGGTTGGGGCTGGCGGTGGTGGCCACGATGTCGGCCCCGAGCTGGAATTCCAGCGCCAGCGACAGCCAGCTGCCGAAGGTGATGCGGGCCCCCGCCGAGGGTCTCAGGGCCATCCGGGCCGATCGGAACGGTGGCCTGCAGTGGCGCAGGGTGGCCAGCAGCCCCAGCAGCACGGTGCCCACCGACAGGGTCTCCAGCACCCAGCGAAGGGCTCCGGAGGCCAGGGCCAGAAGCTGTTCAGCCGATTCAGCTGTCATGGCCTTGCCGCTGGCGTTGGGTGAGCAGATGGGTCAGCCAGCCGGGGGCGGCCAGGGCGGTGACCAGGATCGTGAGCGAGGTGCTGAGCCGACTGGAAAAGGTGCGGGCTGGATCCAGGCCCGAGTGGATGAAGGTGAGCGTGACGATCGCCGCGAACACCCCGGTGGTGAGGGCGCTGGCGGAGCGCAGCAACTCCCGCGGCTGGCGCCGCCCCAGCTCCAGGGGGCCATTGCTGAGGTTGTGGCCGGCGATGGCCCCTGCCGCCGCCAGGATCAGCACGGTGAGGGCTCGTTGCGCCAGGTGCTGTTCGGGTCCGTTCTGCTGCAGAACGCTGGCCAGCACGCAGGCGGTGCCCACAAGCGCGCCGGCCGCTGCCCCGATCAGCCCCCACCACTGCAGGGGCTGCCTTACACGGCCGCTGAGGCTCGCTCCCCCCGCCAGGGTGAGGGCACTGAGCAAGGTGGAGGGCACCACCCCCAGATGCCGCGCCAGGGCGAAGCCGACCAGGGCGCCGATCAGGGCACCGAGGGTGCGGCTGATCTGTAGGGATCGCTCTGACCGCTCCGGCACCCTCAACCCTGCCTGTGGCGGCAAGGTAGGTCTGTTGCTGGGCCCGCGACAGCGCGATTCGGTGGAACTGGCGGGATTCGGCAGTGCCACCACCACCCCTGGCCTCTTGGGGCGGGCGATAGGGTCGTTTCAGGCACGCCTTCCCATGACAGACCCCTCTCTGCAACTGGACCTTCAAGCTGTGGAGGGCGGGCCGATCGGGGTGATGATCTGTGGCCACGGCAGCCGCAATCGCCTGGCGGTGGCCGAGTTCGCCCAGCTGGCGGAGGGGCTGCGCCGGTTGATCCCCCAGGTGCCGGTGGACTACGGCTATCTGGAGTTCGCCAGGCCGATCCTGCGCGATGGCCTCGACAACCTCCGGGCCCAGGGCGTGAAACGGGTGCTGGCGGTGCCGGGCATGTTGTTTGCCGCCGGCCATGCCAAGAACGACATCCCGGCGGTGCTGAACCGCTATGCCGCCGAGACGGGGCTGCGCATCGACTACGGCCGCGAGCTGGGGGTGGACCGCAAGATGATTCAGGCGGCCGGTGCCCGCATCCGCGAGGCCCTGGATCGCGCCGATGCCACCAGAACCGCAGCTGGGGCCCTGCCGCTGTCTTTGTCGGACACGCTGCTGGTGGTGGTGGGGCGTGGCTCGTCGGATCCGGATGCCAACTCCAATGTGTCGAAGGTGACGCGGATGCTGGTGGAGGGCTTCGGCTTCGGCTGGGGCGAAACGGTGTATTCGGGGGTCACCTTCCCCCTGGTGGAGCCCGGGCTGCGCCATGTGGTGCGCCTCGGCTTCAAGCGGATCGTGGTGTTTCCCTATTTCCTCTTCTCCGGGGTTCTGGTGAGTCGGATTCGCCAGCACACGGCCCTGGTGGCGGCGGACCACCCGGAGCTGGAGTTTGTGGATGCGGGCTATCTGGGGGATCACCCGCTGGTGATCGACACCTTCCGCGAGCGGGTGGAGGAAGTGGTGCGGGGGGAGACGCAGATGAACTGTTCCCTCTGCAAGTACCGCGCCCAGGTGCTGGGCTTTGAGACGGAGGTGGGTGCGCCGCAGCAGAGCCACCACCACCACGTGGAGGGGCTGATCGAGGGCTGCACCCTCTGTGAGAGCGAGTGCACCGGCGCCTGCCAGCCCGATGGCATCCCGATCCCCCTCGGCCACCACCATCACCACGATCACGGCGATCACGACCACCACTACGACCAGGGCCATCACCACCACCACGACCACGGCGATCACGCTCCCTACCCCCACGCCGACCATCCCCTGGGACCCCGCACCCTTTACAAACCCGGCGGGAAAACGGAAGACAAAGGGTGAAATCCCTTGCCTCACCCGTCTCGGTTGCAGTCGCGTCTCGGGAGACCCGCTGGCATAAGGCCTGCTGATTAGCCAGGCTTTTCCCCGACCCGGCGTTGTTTTCCCCAGCTTCAGGGGCCGTTTTCCGCAGGTCATCGCCCGTCAGGCCGATCCGAGCCGTTGTCTTGTGGATTGCATCAATTCGTTCGTCTCCGCCTTGACAGGCGAGCCGTTGCCCTCGCTTTCCGCTTCGTTCCCTGCTCCTGCCTGGTGCCCCCTCAGCGTGGACGGGCTGTCTCAGGCTGTTGCGTCATGGGTTCGCTCGCTTGGCTGGCTTTTGACAGGGGACTGGCGGCTGTGGCTTGCTACCCCCATTCATGAGAGGAGGCGCTTGGACGCAAACGCCATGCAACCGATGGCCGACAGGTCGGCCGAGACCACAGCCAAGGCGACGGCGGAGGCAGCGGGTGAATCGACCCCCGACTCCGGGGCGCGGGTTCACCTGCTGCGCTGCCTCGATCAGCCGCACCCCCAGCCCGCAGCGGAGGCCAGGGTGAGCCTGGAGGCCGAGGTGCCCGAAGCCCTGTTCGATGGCATGCGCGCGTTCCTGCGCAGCCGCCCGGAGTGGGATCAATATCGCCTGATGACCTCAGCCCTGGCCGGCTTTCTGTTTCAGAACGGCTGTAGCGATCGCAGCGTGGCCCAGCATTACCTCGATGGTCTGTTCATGCGCCCGGGCGCCTGAGCAGAAAAAACCTGAGCAGAAAAAAGCGGGAGTGCCGAGCTCCCGCCTGAGGGTTCTCCCTTGCCCGACCCGTTGGGGGTCGCTCCGGTAGTGTCCGAAGCCGCCGCCTGATCGGCTGTGTCGATCCCTACAGATCCCCGAGCCGCAGCGCTCTGGCGGCGTGGTCACAGGCCCGCCAGGTGACGGCCATCTCCGTGAGGGTGGGGCTCTGCCAGCCGGCGCTGGGCCAGCAACTGCCATCGGTGACGAGCAGGTTGGGGGTGCGCCAGAGCTGGTTCCAGGGGTTGAGCACGCCATGGTCGTCGCGATCGGCCATGGCAGCTCCCCCCAGCTCGTGGATGTAGTAGCCCGGAGGTGGCGCCCCGGGGGCCATGGCCAGGCTCCCCCGGAGCAGCGGCTCCACCAACGGCACCACGAACAGATCGGTGAGCGGCGCGATGCGCCCGCCGCCGCAGGCCACCACGGCCTCCATGCGGGCCTGCATGTGGGCCACCATGCGCGTTTCGTTCTCCCCCCATCGGCAGTCGATGTGGGCGATGGGCACCCCCCAGGCATCCACCCGCTCCGGATCGAGGCTGACGCGGTTGTGCCCCTGGGCCAGCACCTCCCCATGGCCGATCAGGAAGCCCACGGCCCCCCGGGGATCCCGCTTGAAGGCTCGGGGGGGATCGAAGCGCTGGATGCCGCACCAGAGTCCATAGCCCCGCAGAAAGTCGGTGTCGGGCTGATCGCCGAGGTTCACCGTGTTGGGGATGAAGGCGCTGCCGGCTCCGGAGAGCTCGGTGCTGCCGGGTGATGGCTGCTCGGGCAGGGCAAAGAAGCGGCTGGTGGAGATGTGATCCATCAGGCCGTGGCCCAGCTGGCCGCTCACATCCTCCAGATCGCCCACCTGTTGGGAGTGCAGCAGGATGCGCAGGCTCTCGATGGTGGAGGCGCACAGCACCACCAGTTGTGCCCGCAGGGAGCAGGGTCGGCCGCTGGCCGCATCGACGTAGACCACCCCATCGGCGCGGCCGCTGCGTCGATCCACCTGCACATGGCTCACCACGGCACCGCTGATCAGCCGCACCCTGCCGGTGGCCCGGGCGACGGCCAGGGCTCCGCCCTGGGAACAGGAGCGCGGCCATGGGCCCTGATCGGGGCGCCGCAGGGCAAAGCCGCGGGAGTGGATCAGTGGCAGCCCCAGCTGGCGGCCGATGGCGCTTTGCAGGTGCTGTTCCGCCGGGGTGAGGGGCAGCGGCGGGCGGTAGTCGCCATCGGGGAGCTGTGGCAGGCCGTCGCGGGCGCCGTGCACCTGCAGCAGGGCCTCCAGCCGCCCATACCAGGGGGCCAGATCCCCGTGGCCGATCGGCCAGCTGCGGCCGTGGCCGTCGCGCTCGGCCGCCTTGAATTCATAGTCTGAAAGCCGCAGGGTGATGCCACCCCAGGTGAGGCTCTTGCCCCCCACCTGGCGGCCTCGGGTCCAGAGAAAGGGGCGATCCGGCGGGGTGGCGTAGGGATGGCGCCGCTCGTCGACATACAGGTTGGGATTGGCCTTCCAATAGCCCGGGTGCTGGGCGGCCAGCCGTTGGCTGCCGCTGCTGAGGTTGGCCAGCCGCCGCAGGCTGTTCAGCGGTTCACGGCCGTAGGCCTGCTGGGGGGAGAGCTCCGGGCCCGCCTCCAGCACCACCACCTCCAGCCCGGCCTGGGCCAGGGCCATGGCCGCCACCCCGCCGGTGGCACCGGAACCCACCACGATGGCCTCGACCATCGGGGTGCTGGGGGCGCTCACGTCCATGACGGCTTGGCAGAGGGCGTGGACTGGCGGGGGCTGGCGGTGCAGGGCGACCTGGCGCCAATCACCGCCTGACCATCAAAAAACCCCAGCGCTTCAAGGAAGGCTGGGGTTCTTTGCGTTGGTGGCGGGGAGGAGATTTGAACTCCTGACCTTCGGGTTATGAGCCCGACGAGCTACCAGACTGCTCTACCCCGCGTCGACTTCCGAACCCTACAGCACGGGGCTGCCAGGGGGCAACGCAGGCAGGATGGCCGCAGCACGCTCCGGCTCCACGTCCCTCACGCACCGCATGAATCGCTATCTCCGCTACGTGCGGTTTCCCCTGCTCTGCTGCGCCATCGGCCTGGCGGCGGTGTTTGCGGCCAGCGGTGGCTTCAGTGCCGCAGGCCTCCAGGCGGTATGGGTCACCCTGGTGCTGTTGGCCCTGGAGATCAGCCTTTCCTTCGACAACGCCGTGGTGAATGCCCGGGTGCTGGAGCAACTCACGCCCGGCCAGCAGAACTTCTTCCTCACCTGGGGCCTGGTGATCCCCGTGTTCGGCGTGCGCTTCCTCGGGCCCCTGGTGCTGGTGAGCCTGGCGGGGGGCATCGGCATCGGCGAGGCCCTGGACGCCGCCCTGCATCACCCCCAGCACTACCACAAGCTGCTGGAGCTGGCGGAGCCGCGGATCCTGGCCTTCGGTGGCATGTTTCTGCTGATGGTGTTCCTGCGCTACTTCTTTGATGAGGCCAAGACCCTGCACTGGGTGCAGGTGCTGGAGCAGCGGCTGAGTCAGGCCGGCCGGGTGCCCTCCCTGGAGGTGGCCCTGGCCCTGGTGGTGCTGATGGTGGTGGCGGCGGTGCTGCCGGGGCAGATGCGCAGTGATGTGCTGTTCGCCGGTCTGATCGGTCTGGTGCTGCAGATCCTCAGCACCTCCTTGGCCGACTTCTTTGGTGGCGAGGAGGAGGCGGTGGGTCGCATGGCGGCCAGCGGTGGCCTGGCCAGCCTGGTGTATCTGGAGCTGCTCGATGCCTCCTTCAGCCTCGATGGCACGATCGGGGCGTTTGCGATCACCAGCAACCTGGGCCTGATCATGACCGGCCTGGGCCTCGGAGCCCTGTTCATCCGCTCCCTCACGGTGATGCTCAGCCGCGAGAGGGCTCTGGATCAGTTGATCTATCTGGAACACGGCGCCCACTACGCCATCGGCGCCCTGGGCCTGCTGATGCTCTCGGGTGTGGTGATCGGCCGCTGGGGCTGGCATGTGCCGGAGTGGCTGAGCGGCTTGATCGGCGTGGTGCTGCTGGTGCTGGCCCTGGGCGATTCCCTGCGCCACAGCCGCCATCAGGGCGGCCAGCCAGCCAGCCACTGAGGTTCTGGCCATGGCCCTGCGTCTCTTCCTCGACAGCGCCGATCCCCGGGACTGGGCCCGATGGCTGCCCAGTGGCCTGTTCCATGGCATCACCACCAACCCCACCCTGCTGCGGCGCGCCGGCCAGGCCTGCAGCCTTGAGCAGCTGGGCCAGCTGAGCGAGCAGGCCCTGGCCCTGGGCTGCCGGGAGTTGCATCTGCAGGCCTGGGGGGCCGATCTGGCGGCCTGCGGCCAGGCGCTGGCCGCGCGGGTCCCGGGGCGGATCTGGATCAAACTGCCGATCACCCGGGCCGGGGCAGCGGCGGCACAACCCCTGATGGCGGCCGGCATCCCGATCACCTTCACCGCCTGCTATGAGCCGGCTCAGGTGCTGGTGGCCGCCGCCCTCGGCGCCGATTACATCGCCCCCTACCTGGGGCGGATCACGGATCAAGGCCGCGATGGCCATGCCGAGCTGATCCGGATGCAGCGTTGCCTGGAGGGGGTGCAGTCGCCGCTGCGGCTGCTGGTGGCCAGCCTGCGCCAGCCATCCGATCTCACCAGCCTGGCGGCCGAGGGGCTGAACACCTTCACTATCAGCCCGGCCATTGCCGAAGCCCTGTTCAGCAGTGAGGCCACCGCTGCGGCCGCGGCGCAGTTCGAGCGTGACGCCTCTGCGTGACGCCGCCGACTGAAGCCAGCCCTGCTCAGCGGCCGTTGTCGAAGCGCAGCTCGCCGCTCACCTCCAGTTTCACGCCCTCGTTGGGGTGCAGAAACCGCTGGCCCAGCTCCTCCAGGGTGAAGGGTGTCAGCCATTCCAACTGCCGCAGCAGATGCAGGGCCACGGCGTGCTTGGCCCGGCTGGCGCCGTCCTCCACCTTGATGGCCAGCCCCAGTCCCTCGCCCACGCGGCTGAGGCACTGAATTCCCTCGGCGCCGCCCTTGCTCAACACCTGGCCATGGCCGAGGGCCATCACCTCGGTGTCGAACCGGCCAGGGCCAGCCACCAGATCGGGATGGCTGAGCATCGCCCGACTGAGGCGCTCCAGGTCTGCCTGCTCGGAGGCGCCCAGGTGGGCGAACAGCATCGCCATCTGGGAGAGCTGCAGTTGCAGGGTGGGGGCGCCACAGTCGTCGCGGGCCACCACCAGCTCCGCGCCCGGCATGCCCAGCAGCTCCCCCACCCGCTTGAGCACCTGTTGCTGCAGCGGGTGATCCGGCTGCAGGTAGCTCTCCAGGGGCCAGTGCATGCGGCGGCAGGTGGCCAGAAAGGCGGCGTGCTTGCCCGAGCAGTTGTGCTCCAGGGGGCTGGCCTTGCCCCGGGGGGTGGGGCACTGCAGTTGTTCGCTCTCCAGATCCGCCTTCCAGAGGATCTTGAAGGCCTCGCGGGCCTGCCCCGCTTCGCCGGCATGGGAGGCGCAGGCGATCGCCAGGGCCCGGTCGTCGTGCCCGCCCTGGTCGGCGGCGCCGCTGCTCACGAACACCTGGGCCTGGAAGGGCTTGAGGGCGGAGCGAATGAAGCTGAGTTGCTGGGGATCTCCGGCCCGCATCAGCACCCGCCCCCGCTGATCGCACACCACCGCATGCACCCGATGCAGGGATTCACGGATGCCATTGCGGGTGAGGTGCACCTCCAGCGGAGGCGCCCCTGGGCGGGAGCCGGAACCGAAGGTGCTCGAGAAGCTCATCGCGGCCGCAGGCCCCATCACCTAGAGAGCCTGACAGAGGCTGGCCCCCAGCAGCATCAGTGCAGCGGTGATGGCCATGGCCTGCTGCAGCCGCGCCAGCACCGGTCTGACGTCGTGGGTGGCCACCAGCAGATCCTGCTCCCGCCAGGCCAGGGGCTTCTCCCACACCTGGCCGTCGTACCAGCCGGATTCCTCGTATTCCACCGCCGTGGCCAGCAGGCGGCGCTGCAGGTTGGTCCAGCCCAGCCACTGCCGCAGCAGCAGCAGCAGCGGCAACACCAGGCCCGCCACGGCACCGGCGGCCACCAGTCGTGGCAGGTTGTGGCGCAGGGGCACACTGCCGCTGGCCACCAGCATGGTGAGGGGAAGCACGATCAACCAGCTGCGCAGCAGCGGCACCGCCAGCCCCTGGGTGCTGGCGTGGGGCCAGGTGAAGAACCAGGAATCTCGCAGCTCGCGGTATTGCTCCAGGGGCCGCTGCTCCGGTGGCACCGGGCAGACCTCCAGGTTGGACAGCGGCTGTTCAGGGGCGGGCATGGAGGGCCCGGCCTCAGGCCGGCGCGGCGTTTTCGGAGCCTAGGTAGGTCTCCTTCTCGCCGTGGCCCCAGAAGGATTCCAGGTCGTAGTAGCTGCGCTCATCGGGGGTGAGGGCGTGCACGATCACCTCGCCGTAGTCGAGCAGCACCCAGCGGCCCTCGGTCTGGCCCTCCTTGCGCAGGGGCAGGCGGCCGGTCTCCGCCTCGATCTTGTCTTCCACCGAGCGGGCGATGGCCCGCACCTGCACGTCGGAGAAGCCACTGGCGATCACGAACCAGTCGGCAATCGAGGAGATCTCCTCCACGCGGATCAGCAGGATGTCCGCGGCCTTGCGGTCGTCGCAGGCTTCGGCGGCCAGCAGGGCCAGGGCCTTGCTGTCGTTGAGGTCGAGCCGGGGGCGGCTGGGGTCGGGACTTGGCTTGGCGGCCTCTGGGGAATTGGTGGCCTCAGCCATAGACGTTCTCGCTGCTCACGGATTGACGGGATCCCTGTTGCTGGGCCATCTCGGCCCGGGCCTTGCCAGCACTCTTGCGCAGGGCCTCGAGGCGGTCTTCGTAGAAACCCCGCTTCTTCTTCTTGCGGGTCTGTTCCACCAGTTCCTTGAGGGCGCCGCCAAGGCTCTTGTAGGCATTCGGCAGGGTGTATCCGAAGCGGCAGGCCAGATCGATGGCCCGCTCGTCGGCGGCGATGGCGTCCTGGAGGCGCTTCTCGGAGTTGTTCTTGAGGTAGAGGCGGTAGCCGGCAAAGCCGGAGAGGCCCAGGGCCATCAGCAGCAGCAGCCCGTCCTGCACCCAGAGCTCGCCGATGGCTCCCCCCAGGCCAATGGCAAGGGCGGCCATTTCCCAGCCGTCGCGGGGCACCGCATCGTTCTGGATGCGGCCCACCTCGTGCCAGAACAGCAGATTGCGGTGGTCGAGGGCCAGCTGATCCCACTTCTGCAGATCGAGCTGAATCTCCACCTCGTCGCGGCCGATCTCCTCGATGGTGATCAGTGGTGGGTCGGCAGAGGCGGCGGCTTCCACAAACACCCAGCTCTGCATCTCGGGGGGCAACAGCCCCTTCAGGCGCTGGAGTTCGCTCATGAAGTCGTCACCGGCGTAAGCCTTCCAACACTAGCCACCGCAGGGGAATGCGCTGGGGCAGCGGCAAGCGGGCCTGTGGGTCTGCCGTGAGAGGCTGGCCAGGTTTGGCTGCCATCCTCCCGCCCATGCCCCGTCGCACGGATCTGCGCCGCATCCTGCTGCTGGGTTCAGGGCCGATCGTGATCGGCCAGGCCTGTGAATTCGACTATTCCGGCACCCAGGCCTGCAAGGCGCTGCGGGCCGAGGGATTTGAAGTGGTGCTGGTGAACAGCAATCCCGCTTCGATCATGACCGATCCGGACATGGCGGATCGCACCTACATCGAACCGCTCACCCCCGAGGTGGTGCGCCGGGTGATCGAGCAGGAACGCCCCGACGCCCTGCTGCCCACCATGGGGGGGCAGACCGCCCTCAACCTGGCGGTGGCCCTGGCCAGGGACGGCACCCTGGAGCGCCTCGGGGTGGAGCTGATCGGCGCCAACCTGCAGGCGATCGAGAAGGCGGAGGACCGCGACCTGTTCAAACAGGCCATGGAGCGGATCGGGGTGGCGGTGTGCCCATCGGGGATCGCCACCAGCCTGGAGGAGGCCGAGGCGGTGGGCGATCAGATCGGCAGTTATCCCCGCATCATCCGGCCGGCCTTCACCCTGGGGGGCTCCGGCGGCGGCATCGCCTACAACCCTGAGGAGTTCCGGGCCATCTGCCTGAGCGGCCTCGATGCCAGCCCCGTGAACCAGATCCTGATCGAGCAGTCGCTGCTGGGCTGGAAGGAGTTCGAGCTGGAGGTGATGCGCGACACCGCCGACAACGTGGTGATCGTGTGCTCGATCGAGAACCTCGATCCGATGGGGGTGCACACCGGCGATTCGATCACGGTGGCCCCGGCCCAGACCCTCACCGATCGCGAATACCAGCGCCTGCGCGACCAGGCGAT
>RGNC01000331.1 GCA_010029175.1 Synechococcaceae bacterium WB8_1B_136
GCCAAGGAAGGCCTCCACCTGACGGGCGGCCTCCACAAAGCTCCAGCCCTGCCGGCGCATCAGCAGGTCGATGCCGGAGCCAGCGCCGCCGCGCTGGTCCTTGCCGCCGCACTGGTTGCAGAACCAGGAGCCGCTGCCGTCCTTGTCGTCAAAGCGGTAGCGATCCGTCCCGGCGCAGAGCGGGCAGGGCTGATGGCGATTGCTGAGCTGCTCGCCGCTCAGTCCCGCCAGGGCAGCCAGGATCTCCGGCCAGCGGCCCCGGGCCGCAGCAATGGCATCAGAGGCCATGGGTTCCGGCTCACCTGCTCGCTGTTGAGGTCGCGGTGGGATTCGGTGATGCCCGATCCGGTCTGTCCAGCAGGAGTTCGCGGTCCATGGCGGCATCCAGCACCTGCCGTAGTGCCGCCGAGCGGCTGAGGGAGCCGTGGCGCCTGCGGGCATCCAGCCAGGCGAGTTGCTGCTGAGTGATGGAGACACTCACCGGCAGGGCGTAGTCGGGCATCAGGCCATTGCTCGTGATCTGCAGCCTAATAGCTTTGGCCATGCCTCGCTAGCCTGAGCCAAAGAAGGTGAGCGGCTAGCAGTCGTCCCGCTCGAGCTGGTGCCAATGCCGTCAATCGTTCTGCGTGACTACCAGCTGCAGTTGCTGGCCGATCTCCGCGCGGCCCTCAAGGCCCACCGGCGGGTCTGCGCCGTCATGCCCACCGGTGCGGGCAAGGGGCAGACCATCGGCGCCATCGTGCAGGGCGCTGCCCGCAAGGGCAGGAAGGTGCTGGTGCTGGCCCACCGGGCCGAGCTGATCGAGCAGCTCACGGGCACCGTTCGGGCCTGGGGGCTGGAGCCCGATGTGATCGCCCCCGGCCACCGGCTACAGGGCCGGCAGGTCGCCGTGGGCTCGGTACAGACCGTGGCCCGGCGGCTGGGGCAGCTGTCAGCGCCGGATCTGATCATTCAGGACGAGGCCCATCACCTGGTGGCCGGCAACGTCTGGGGCCGGATCATCAACACCTGGCCGGAGGCGCAGCTGATCGGCAAGACCGCCACGCCCGAACGCCTCGATGGCAAAGGGTTGGGCGTAGAGGCCGGCGGCTTTTTCGAGGCCCTGGTGCTGGGGCCCTCTGCGGCCTGGCTGGTGGAGCAGGGCTGGCTGGCCCGGCCCAAGGTCTTCTCCTGGCCAGGTGCCAGGAACAGCAAGGGGCAGGGTCCCGAACTCCACCAGCGGATGGGCGA
>RGNC01000332.1 GCA_010029175.1 Synechococcaceae bacterium WB8_1B_136
AGAGCCGGGCCCCCAGGGCCTGCAGGGAGTAGAGGGTCCTGCCGGGCCCCAGGGCAACCGCGGCACCGGCTGGTTCACCGGCAGTGGCGCACCCACAACCGTGCCCGGATCTGTGCCGGGTGACTTGTATCTGGATCAAACCAGCGGCGATGTGTACGTGCTGAGCTGAGGCCCGGCGCTGCGTGCTGAGCACACCCGCCGGGCCGGGATGGGCTCAGGCCAGCATCAGCCGGCGCTGCGCCTCGAGCTGGGAGCGCCGCAGCAGCTCCTGCTCGGCCAGCAGCCGCTCATCGAGCTCATCGATGCGGGCGAGGCACTGCTGGATTGCCGGGATCACTTCCTCCTCGAGCAGGGTGATCTCCTCTTCTCCATAGGGCTGCTCGATCCAGGTGCGCCGCAGCGCCAGCCCGCGCCGGCGCAGCAGGATCTCCTGCACCGAGCGGAGCGTGGATTCCAGCAGCAGGAACGGATCTTCCTCAGGCCGGCAGAACGGTGATTCCGCGGAAGCCGGGATGCCTGCAGCAGAGCGTGTGGCCATGACGATCGGCGCCGAGAGCGGCGCAGCGACGGGACCGATCCCAGCGGAGGCCCGACGTCAGGAGGGCCTCAGACTGGAGAGGCCCGGAGCAAGCCCCCCCAAAGCAGGGCCGGCATTAGGGGCCGTAGCCCCCAGCCATCAGAAGGGCAACAGCGCCTCCAGCTCTGGATCTGCAGGGGACTCAGGCTGCTCCGCCTGACGCTCGGTGAGCAGATCATCGAGGAGAGCAGCCAGCCGGATCAGCCTGCGGCACCAGCACTCTTCTGAAAGCCAGAGCAGCAAGCCATCGCTGCTGGCTGAGAAGTGCAGCCGGCGGGCGGCATGCAGGTGAGCAGGGGTGTGAGCAGGAAGGCAAAGCGTGGCCATGGCGGAACCAGCGCAGGACCCCACCTCCAAGCGGGGCGGCGTCAAGGACCCGTGCCATTCGCCTGATGTGCCGCGTCATGCGGCACCAACGCCAACCAGCCGCGGGCATGGCTCCGATCCTTGACGCCGCCCCGCACCATGAAGAGTCCTGCGCGGCAAACCTCATGGGTAACCGCTCAGAGAGCTACTCAAGGTTGAGGCCGTTCACTCGGCTGACGCCCGAAAAGCCCATCACGACCGGCGTTTGGATTGGACGGAGCTGCTGGGCCGTGGCTTCCAGGAAGGCCACCAGGATCGTGATGAGCAGGATGTAATCGCGCAGGACG
>RGNC01000333.1 GCA_010029175.1 Synechococcaceae bacterium WB8_1B_136
GCAATACCCTGAAAACCCTTGCAGGATCTGGAGTTTGAGTGGGATGAGCAAAAGAGCAACCAGGTCTACGAAGAACGCGGCTTCGACTTCGGCTTCGCAGCCCAGGCCTTCTTCGACCCCCAGGCCATCCATCAGCCTGACACCCGCAGCGGGTACGGCGAGGCACAAGAGCACGCCCGATGGTGCTTTGCTCAAGGAAGCTCCTAGAGGTGGAGCCTGGGTCCCCACCAGCCCACGCGTTGACCTGGAGCGTCTGGATGCCACCACCGATGCCGACATCAATCACCAACGCATCGCTGAGTTGGTCGATGAGGCCCTGCAAGCCAGCATGAGCAGCGTGGCTGAACTAGCTGTAGCGTTGCAGCTCAGCCCTTCCACGATCCGACGCTGGCGCCGGGGCGCTGCATCGCCCACAGCCACCAATCTGCGCAGGCTGCGAGAGCGTCTTGGCCTCAGGTCGTGAAGCCTTAGCCAACGGCCACAACGTGGTGCCGGTAGGGTAGCCGAAGCGGGTGCCCCAGCGCTTTGACCTGCTGGCCCTCGGGGATCTGGTCAGTGGCCCCGCCTTTGGCAGGTGCAACCTTCCCTACCTGGGCCTGGCCCAGCCTGGTTGGATGAGGTCTCTCAATGACCCCGGAGCGATTTCCTGGGTCACGTCAATCAACCCACAACAGGCGGCTCGGTTATGGCAGTGCTATGCCTCGATCAACAGTTTCTTCTTTTTGCGAGTGCGGCCTTTGGCAGGCTTGCCGGCCAGGGAGGAGAAGGTGCTGATCGCGATAGCCCGATCTGGGAACACGGCCCGAACCTCCAAATCCCCTCCCATGGCCTGAACGAAGTTGAGCAGGGTGCTCATCAACAGGTTGGCCCGGTTCTCGATCTTGGAAATCTCGGCCTGCTTGACATTCAGCGTTCTGGCCAGGCCGCCGCACACTGGCCGAGCGGGCAGGGTGATGTTGTGTTGATCCCCCATGGAGCAGAATCTCAGCAGGCGGCCCTGGTCCAGCGGGACCATTAGCTCCGCATAGGACGCCATGGCTGACTTGTTGGTGCGCGACGTCGATGATGCCCTCGTGCAAGCCCTACTGCTCTGGTGGCGACTCACGCCAACATCCCGCTACGGTTGAGCTGACTTAGTCTTCCGGCCCTGCCGGACTCGCCAGTGGTGAATGACCTGCTGACCCTGCCCCTGGCGCAACGGCTGGAGCTGGTTCAGACCCTGTGGGACTC
>RGNC01000334.1 GCA_010029175.1 Synechococcaceae bacterium WB8_1B_136
GAGCGCACCAGCAATGCGGCCTTCGGGGTGGTGGATGGCCTGGCCCTGATCGGCACCCAGGCTCTGGTGCAGCGCAGTGCCGCTCCGGATCAGCTGGCCGAAGCCCGCGCTGTGCTGGAGCGCCGGGCGGCGGCGCCCGGTTTCGGCGGTGATCTGGTGCTGGTGATCGGAGAGAACGGTCTGGATCTGGCGCCCCGGCTGGGACTGCCGGCGGAGCTGCTGCTCAAGGGCGGCAACTGGATTGGCCCGCTGCTGGTGGCCGCGGCCGAGCGAGGGGTGCGGCGGCTGCTGCTGTTCGGCTATCAGGGCAAGTTGATCAAGCTGGCGGGCGGCATCTTTCACACCCATCACCACCTGGCCGATGGCCGCGCCGAGGTGCTCACCGCCCTGGCGGCCCTGCAGGGGCTGCCCCATGGCCAGCTGAAGGCCCTGCATGAAGCCGCCACGGCGGAGGCGGCCCTGGCGGAACTGGCGGCGCAGGATCCGGCGGCTGCCGAGGAGTTGCGCCAGCGGATCGCCGCGGCGGTGGAACAGCGCAGCAGCGCCTATCTGGCCCGCTACGGCCAGCAGGAGCTGCAACTGGGGGCGGCCCTGTTCGATCGCAGCCGCCGGCTCTGCGGCCTGGGGCCCTGCGGCGAGCGGCTGTGGCAGGCCTTCCGGGCCTGAGATCTAGGGTGAAGGCATTGCGCCCGTGGCCGTCGGCGAGTCCGCCGCGCGCGGCCCCAAGCCCGCCGAGATTCCCACCCCCATGCCCGACGTGAACACCATGGCCATCGGCGAAACCAATCGCCATCCGGCGATCGTGATCCTCGATTTCGGTTCCCAGTATTCGGAGCTGATCGCGCGCCGCGTGCGCGAAACCGAGGTGTACTCGCTGGTGATGGCCTACAGCACCAGCGCTGAGGAGCTGAAGGCGATCAATCCCAAGGGCATCATTCTCAGCGGCGGCCCCAGTTCCGTTTACGCCGAGCATGCGCCGGTGTGTGATCCGGGCCTCTGGGAGCTGGGCATTCCGGTGCTGGGGGTTTGCTACGGCATGCAGTTGATGGTGCAGCAGCTGGGGGGCTCGGTGGTGGCGGCTGGTCGCGCCGAGTACGGCAAGGCGCCCCTGCACGTGGACGATCCGATCGACCTGCTCACCAATGTCGAAGACCGCTCGACGATGTGGATGAGCCACGGCGATTCGGTGGAGCGGCTGCCCGAGGGCTTCGTGCGCCTGGCCCACACCG
>RGNC01000335.1 GCA_010029175.1 Synechococcaceae bacterium WB8_1B_136
CCCCGCCTGCTCGATGCCACCGCCATCGCAGCGCGGATTCCAGCGCTGCTCGCCTTTGCGGATCAGGCGCAGCAGCGGCCCAACCACTACCTCTGGGGCGGCAGCCTCGGGCCTCACTACGACTGTTCCGGCTTCACCCAGGCCGCCTTTGCCTCCGTTGGTGTGTGGATCCCGCGCGATGCCTACCAGCAGGAGCGCTTCTGCCAGCCCGTGGCGGTGCGGCCCGGCAGCTATGGCCTGCTGCGGCCCGGCGATCTGATCTTCTTCGGGCGGCCGCAGCGCTGCACCCACGTGGGGCTCTATCTGGGGCGGGGCCGCTACCTGCACAGCTCGGGCCGTGAGCATGGGCGCGATGGCCTGGGCATCGACAGCCTCGATCCCCAGGTGCAGCACCCGGTGAGTTGCCACTACCGCCGCGAACTGCGGGGCGCCGGCCGGGTGATGCGCTGCCACGACGGCACCACCCTCGCCTAGGTTCCAGCCACTGCTGCGCGCCATGGATGGGCCCCGAGCTGTCGGTCGTGGTGCCGCTGTTCAACGAGGAAGAGAGCCTGCCGCTGCTGGTGGACAAGCTGCTGGCGGCCCTGCGGCCCCTGGGGCGTTCCTTTGAGCTGGTGTTGGTGGACGACGGCTCCAGCGATGGCACCGCCGGCGTGCTGCGCGATCTGGCCAGCAGCACCCCTGAGCTGGTGGCGGTGCTGCTGCGGCGCAACTACGGCCAGACGCCGGCGATGTCGGCCGGCTTCGATGCCAGTCGTGGCGGGCTGATCGTGACCCTCGATGGCGACCTGCAGAACGATCCCGCCGACATCCCGATGCTGTTGGCGGAGCTGGAGCGGGGTTTTGACCTGGTGAGTGGCTGGCGCCACCAGCGCCAGGACCATGCCGTGAGCCGGCTGCTGCCCTCCAAGATTGCCAACTGCCTGATCGCCGGTGTCACCGGGGTGCGTCTGCACGACTACGGCTGCTCCCTCAAGGCCTACCGCCGTGAACTGGTGGGGGACATGAACCTCTACGGCGAGCTGCACCGCTTCCTGCCGGCCCTGGCCTTCATCGAGGGGGCGCGCATCAGCGAGGTGAAGGTGAACCACAGCGCCCGTCGCTTCGGCCGCAGTAAATACGGCATCGATCGCACCTTCCGGGTGCTGATGGATCTGCTCACGGTGTGGTTCATGAAGCGCTTCCTCACCCGGCCGATGTATGTGTTCGGCTTTGGCGGGCTCAG
>RGNC01000336.1 GCA_010029175.1 Synechococcaceae bacterium WB8_1B_136
TCCAGGCGCAATGAGAGTGGGTGGTCATGCAGCAGCTGCTTGAGCTGCCTCCAGGGGCGTACTCCCCTGGAGGGCCGAATGGGGCCTGAGGGTGTTGTACTCCCAGCGCCAGCGATCAGCCAAGGCTTGGGCCTCATCCACTGTGGCGAACAGCTCGGTGTTCAGGAATTCATCCCTGAACCGGCTGTTGAAGGATTCGGCAAAGCCGTTCTGCCACGGCGATCCTGGCTCGATGTAGGCCGTGGTGGTGCCGCTGTTTTCGCTCCAGCGCCGCAGCGCGTGGGCGATGAATTCCGGCCCGTTGTCGCTGCGGATGTACGCCGGCGCCGGGTAGATGCTGGTGAGCCCCTCCAGCACCGCCACCACGTCCTTGGCCTTGCACGCCTGCCCACCCGAATGGCCAGACAGAGCCGGCTGTGTTCGTCAATCACGTTCAGAAACTTGAGACGCCGGCCATCGGCGGTGGCATCGAACTGGAAGTCCATCGCCCAGACCTGGTGCGGGTATTCGGCCTGGTGACGACGCACTGAGCCGTCGGCAGGTCTGGCCCGCTTCTGCTTTCTGGGTGTGGGCCGCTGGAGGCCTTCCTCGCGCCAGAGGCGGTGCACCCGCTTGTGGTTCACCGCCCAGCCTTCTCGCCGCAGCAGGCGGTAGGCCATCCGCCGGCCCCAGCGGATGTGCTCAGCGGCGATCTCGCGAAGACGACGCCGGAGCTTGGCCTCCTCCAGATCGACAACCTTGCCGCCATGGCGCTGGGTGCTGCGGTGCTGGCCCACCACCCGGCAGGCAAAGCGCTCTGAAACCCGGAACAGGGCGCGCAGGGCCTCAACAGCCCTGCGGCGACGCTCCGGGCTCAGAAGTTTCCCTCGGCCAACTCCTTGAGCATGGCCTTCTCCAGCTCGGCTTCTGCCAGAAGCTTCTTGAGACGGCCGTTCTCCTTCTCCAGCTGAGTCAACCGCTTTGCTTCCTCGGCCTGCATGCCGCCATACAGCTGGCGCCAGCGGTGGTAGGTGGGCTGAGAGACCTCCAAGGCTCTACAGACGTCGACGACGGTCTTGCCTTGGGCGATCAGCTGCTCAGCGGTCTTGAGCTTGCGGATGATCTGCTCGGGTGTGTGGCGGGTTCGTTTCATGGAGGAGTCCCCGGCCCAGTCTGGCCGGATGAAGACTCTCATTCACCCTGGACCGATT
>RGNC01000337.1 GCA_010029175.1 Synechococcaceae bacterium WB8_1B_136
GCCTTCACCGCCGGCAAGCTGTTCAAAGACCGCGTTCAGGGCTGAGGTTTCTCGCTCGTTGGTTGTTCCGGGGCATCGCCCCGCTCCGCGGCCCCAATGGGGCCGCTTTTTTATGCCGTGATTGCCACCTTCCCCAGCCATCTGGTGCTCGCGTTGCAACGGGGGGTGGAACGGCGCCGGGCGGGCTACCGGGGCCGGTTTGCCCCGTCTCCCACCGGGCCGTTGCATCGGGGCAATTTGCGCACGGCCCTGCTCAGCTGGCTGGAGGCCCGGCTGCAGCGGGGGGAGTGGCTGCTGCGCCTGGATGATCTCGACACCCCCCGCAACCGCCCTGGGGCGGCCGAGGCGATCCAGGCTGATCTGCGCTGGCTGGGTCTGCACTGGGATGGTCCCGTGGTGTGGCAAAGCCAGCGCCGCGGGATCTACAGCACCGTGCTCTCCAGCCTGCGCCGCTCTGGCCTGCTCTATCCGTGCCGCTGCAGTCGCCGGATGCTGGCGGATCTTTCGGCCCCCCATGGCCAGATGCCCGTGTATCCGGGCTGGTGCCGTCAGGAACGCCCCAGCTGGGGATGGGAGCAGCAACGGCTGCCCAGTTGGCGCTTGCGATTGCCGCCGGGGCGATTGCAGTGGCAGGAGCGCTGCGGCAGGCCAGGGGATCTGGATGGACCCTCCCGGGTGGGCGATGTGGTGCTGCGGCGTGCCGATGGTTTTCTCGCCTATCACCTGGCGACGGCGGTGGATGAGATCAGCCTGGGCATCAGCGATGTCTTGCGGGGCGACGATCTCTGGGATTCCACCGCAGCCCAGGTGGCCGTGATGGCCCAGCTCGGCTTCACGCCCCCGCGCTACGGCCATCTGCCGCTCTGGCGCGATCAGGAGGGCCAGCGCCTCAGTAAGCGTGACGGGGCCTTGGGTTTGGCGGGCTACCAGGGGCGGAGCTTGGATGCGGCGGCGGTGATTGGCACCTTGGCGGCCAGCGTCTCTCTGGTGGAGCCAGGCACCCGTTTGAGCGCCCAGGAGTTGGCGGATGGGCTGGATCTGGAGAGATTTCAGTCCGCTCTGCAGCTCCAGGCCAACCATCCAATCGTGGATCCCAATGCAGCCGTGGCTCCCAATGAAGCCGTGGATTGCGGTGACACCATGGATTCCGGTGACACCATGGATTGAGCCATAGCCGCGCC
>RGNC01000338.1 GCA_010029175.1 Synechococcaceae bacterium WB8_1B_136
GCGGGAGAAGTTCACCAGCCAGCGCAGGGCCATGGCGGTGCCCCGCTCCTGGCGCACTTCCATCGGCACCTGGTAGGTGGCGCCGCCGACCCGGCGAGCCCGCACCTCCACCAGGGGGGTGGCGTTCTTGACGGCGGTCTCGAACACTTCCAGGGGGTCGGAGCCGGTCCGCTCGTTGATCAGCGTGAAGGCATCGGAGAGGATCCGCTGGGCTGTCGACTTCTTGCCGTGCTTCATCAACCGGGCCACGATCATGGTGGCCAGGCGGCTGTTGAACTGGGGATCGGGGAGAACCGGGCGCTTCTCAGCTGCGTTGCGGCGGGACATAGACCTGGAGTGTTGGGGTCAGGAGAAAGGGGGGAGTGGATCAGTCCTTGGGCGTCTTGGCGCCGTACTTGGAGCGCGATTGACGGCGGTCCTTCACGCCGGCCGTATCCAGGGTGCCGCGGATGATGTGATAGCGGACACCGGGCAGATCCTTCACACGGCCGCCGCGGATCATCACCACGGAGTGCTCCTGCAGGTTGTGACCGATGCCGGGGATGTAGGCCGTGACCTCAAAACCAGAGGTGAGACGCACGCGGGCCACCTTGCGCAGAGCCGAGTTCGGCTTTTTGGGGGTGGAGGTGTACACGCGGGTGCACACACCGCGGCGCTCGGGGCAGGCGCGCAGGGCAGGCGACTTGGTCTTGCGGGTGAGGCGCTGCCGCTCGGTGCGGATCAGCTGCTGAATCGTGGGCATCGAGGGCCGGAGAGTTCGGAGGGCCGGAGCGAGGTCGGACGAGCCGACCGTTTCGACAATCCGCCACATTACTTTGTCGTCAGCCCCCCTTCCCTGGCGGGCTCCTGGGCGGGTCCGAAGGACGACCCGCAGGCGCAGATGCGCCACGCGCTGCCCCCCCGGATCAGGAAGCCGCCGCCGCTGAGGTCGCCCCGATAGTCGAGCTGCAGCCCCGTGAGCCGGGCGCTTTGCTCGCTGGGTGCGAACAGGGTGATGCCGTCGGCGCGGGCCACGGCAACCCCGGCCAGGTGGCCGGGGCGGATGCGGATCACCCACCGCTCGCAGCTGCCATCCACCAGGTCGAGATGCATCATCCCCGGGGTGCCGGCCACGGCCGCCTGCCGGCCCAGTTCGGCGGCCGCGGCTGCGGTGAGGCGCAGGCTGTGGCCC
>RGNC01000339.1 GCA_010029175.1 Synechococcaceae bacterium WB8_1B_136
AACCAGACCCTAGACAAGGTCGACTGGACCCAGATGGGCCGCATCGGCAAGGGTGTGGGGATCCTGGTGGCCGTGATCGTGGCCCAGGTGCTGATCAAGGGTGTGCTCGACACCATCAACCTGCTGCCCGTCGTGCCTGGCCTGCTGGAGCTGCTGGGTCTGGTGGTGGTGGGCCAGTGGAGCTGGCAGAACCTCACCACCAGCGAGAAGCGCGGCGCCGTGGTGTCCAAGCTGCAGAACCTGCGCCAGGAATACCTCGGCTGAATCAGCCCAGCTCCTCTAGCAGCGATCGGATGCTGGCAGCGCTTTGCTGCCAGTAGCCGCCGCCGAACAGGTTGGCGTGGTTGAGCAGGTGGTAGAGGTTGTAGAGCTTCGCCCGGCGCTGGTGGCCCGCTGGTAGCGGCCACTCCCTCTGGTAGCCCTCGAAGAAGGCCGCCGGGAAGCCACCGAACAGCTGCGCCATGGCCATATCCACTTCCCGATCGCCGCGATACACGGCCGGATCGAACAGGGCGCCGCGTCCATTGGCCAGCAGCCCTGCATTGCCGCTCCACAGATCGCCGTGCACCAGCACGGGGTCGACGGGGTGATTGGCGAGCCAGGGTTCCGCCAGTTCCAGCAGCTGCTGCCCCTGGGCCAGCCGCTGGCCCGAGCGCTGGGCCCAGGCCAGCTGCACCCCCAGCCGCCGCTGGCAGAAAAACTGCGGCCAGCTGTCCATCCAGCCGTTGGCCTGGGGCCCGGAGCCGATGAAGTTGTCGCTGGCCCAGCCGAAGCCGCCGCCGTGGCCCTCCAGGCTGGCCCGGTGGAGCTGGGCCAGTCCGGCCCCCAGGTCCTGCCAGTGGCCCTCGCTGTTGCCGCCCGTGGCGCGGCCCAGATCCAGCCAACTCAGCAGCAGCAGCCCGCAGTCCTCCACGGCGGCCAGCGCCAGCGGCTCCGGGATCACCGGCGCCAGCCGGGGATCGCGGCAGAGGCTCGCGGCGGCGCCCAGGGCCCGCAACCCATCGGCCTCGGCCTCCAGCACCGGCAGCAGCTCGGCCCGGTTGGTCTTGGCGAACAGGGCCTGGCCGTTGCGCAGCTGCAACCGCCAGGCGCTGTGAATGCAGCCCCCGCCCACCGGCTCCAGCCGCTCGATCCCCTGGCCCAGGTGCT
>RGNC01000340.1 GCA_010029175.1 Synechococcaceae bacterium WB8_1B_136
TTCACCCCCAGCTACGGCATGGTGCTCAACCTGCTGCAGCGCTACGACCTGGCCAAGGCCAAGGAGCTGGTGGAGCGCAGCTTCGGCCGCTATCTGGCCACCCTGGATCTGGCCGAAGACGAAGCCCGCATTGGCGAGTTGATGGCCCAGCTGGAGCGCCTGGAAGACGGCTCAGGCGATGTGCCGTGGGAAGACTTCGAAGACTATGAAAAGCAGCGCGGGCGCCTGCGGGAAGAGCGGCGCATCCTGCGGATCCTGCAGCAACAGGCTGAAGAAACGCTCGCCCATGAGCTCACCTTGGCCCTGCAATTTGCCAGCGAAGGCACCTTGGTGAGCCTCAAGGCCCCCCAGCTCAAGGGGCGGGTGACGCCAGCGGTGATCGTGGAGAAGGTGCAGGGATCGGGCCAGTTCCCCTTGCTGCTGTGCCTCACCGACGACAACGTCTGGGTGCTGCTGCCCTGCAATGCGGTGGTGAGCTTGCACGCCGAGCTCAGTTGCCTGCAGGTGGCCCAGGTGGAGCCCCCCCTGCTGCGCCACGGCGGTGAGTTGCGCCATGGCGACCAGGCCAGTGGGGGCTTGGCCTTGGCCGTGGGGCACATGGCCAGCCGCCACGACATGCACACCCCCCAATACGACCTGGCCGGTGAGGTGCAGGCCCAGGCCCAGCTGGTGCAGCAGCTCGATGAGGCCCTGGAATTGCATCCAGCCCACCGCTGGGGCGATCGCAAGCAACTCAAAAAACACCGTCGCCGCATGGAGGAACTCCATGCCGAGATCGAGGAACGGCAGCGGTTCTTGCATTTCCGCTCCAACCGCCATTGGGAGACGTTCCTATCCCTGATTGAGATCCTGCGCTTTTTCGGCGCCTTGGATGGGGATGAGGGCCTCGATCCCACCGAGGTGGGCCGCACCGTGGCTGCCCTGCGCGGCGACAACGAGCTGTGGCTGGGCTTGGCCTTGATGAGCGGCCACCTTGATGAGCTCGATCCTCCCCAGTTGGCGGCGGTGTTTGAGGCGATCTCCACCGAGGTGAACCGCCCCGATCTCTGGTGCGGCTACCCCCCGCCGCCCCAGGCGGAGGAGGCCCTGCATGATTTGCGCGGCCTGCGCCGGGAGCTCGAGCGCCAGCAGGAGCGGGCC
>RGNC01000035.1 GCA_010029175.1 Synechococcaceae bacterium WB8_1B_136
CCCGCAGGGACACGGTCAATCGCTGGAGATCAGTGATGGCTCCTCGCCTCGGACGTGACGGGCGACCGCAGTGTAGTGATGGCCGAGCGTCGCTGAGCTGAATCTGTGGCCCGCGCAACTGATTTGTTGCGGGGCGCCCGATCCTGAAAACCATCACTACACTGCGGTCGCCCGTCACGTCCGAGGCGAGGAGCCATCACTGATCTCCAGCGATTGACCGTGTCCCTGCGGGGCGGCTACGAGCAGCAGGAGAGCTGTCTGCTGTTCCGTTTCACCGGCCAGCTGGACGCTTACTCCGAAAAGCAATTCCTCAGCTTCATTGCCGATCACCGCACCAGCACGCCTCAGCCGCTGCTGATCGATCTGAGCCGCATCGATTTCATCGATTCCTCCGGCCTTGGGGCGCTGGTGCAGCTGGCCAAGCAGTGCAATGAGCAGAAGCTGCAGTTCCTGGTGGTGGGCAACCCCCGGGTGGTGCAGACGGTGAAACTGGTGAGACTCGAGGAGTATCTGCATCTCCAGCCCGATCTCGACACCGCCCTCGACGCCATCGCCGCCTGAGAGCGGCGCCGCAGGCTGGCTCAGTCAGGTGGCCGTGCCACCGGTGAGCGCTGAGCTGGGACCCCTGCAGCTGGCCTGGCTGGGGGATGCCGTCTGGGAGCTGCACCAGCGGTTGCGCCGCTGCCGCCAGCCCGGCCGCAGTGGCGATCTGCATCGGGCCGTGGTGGCTGATGTCCGTGCGGATGCCCAGTCGGCGGCCCTGGCGCGGCTGGAGGCCGACGGCCTGCTCACGGAGATGGAGCTAGAGCTGGTACGGAGAGGACGCAACCGGGCTGGCCGGGGTCCTCGCAAAGGCGAAGCCGGGATCTATGGCCGTGCGACGGGATTTGAGACAATGGTGGGCTGGCTCTTTCTGCAGAACCCCAGCCGCCTTGCCCAGTTGCTGGATCGACTCGAGGACGCCGACCCATAACACTCCTTTGCCCGTCTGCCATGAGCCCTCGTTTTGACCGTCGCCGCGACCAGGGCCAGGGCGCCGGAGCTGGAGCTGGGGGGGGTGGTGCCCGGGGTGGCCGGCCTGGCCGTCCGGCCTACGGCGGCCGGGGTGGATCCAAGCCCTACGCCCCCCGCGGCGAATGGCGCCCGGAGGGTGCCGATCGGCCCGAGCGGGGGGAACGGCCGGCCCGCAAGCCCTTTGAGCGCCGTTCGGTCGTCCGGCCCGGGGGTCGGTTCGAGGATCGCCAGGGCTCCGCTGGCTCCTCCGGCGGCCGGCCCGAGCGCAGCGGCCGCCCCGAGGGTCGCCGTTTCGGTGCCCCCAGGGGTGATGCGGCTGCGTTCAGGCCCGGCCGTCCCGCTGGACGCCCTGCCTTCGGCGCCCGGGCCCCATTCTCCGAGCGACGCCTGGAGGGCCGCTTCGAGCGTCGTCCAGACCGCCGCTTCGACAGCCGCTTGGAGGGCCGCCCGGAGCGCCGGGTTGAGCGCGATCGCCCCGTGGCCGTGGAGGTGCCCCAGGGCGCTTCCGAGCGCTTCAATGCCGCCCCGGCCGACGACCTGATCTGGGGCCGCCACGCCGCCCAGGCCGCCCTCGAGAGCGATCGCCCGATCCACCGGATCTGGTGCACCTCCGAGCTGCGCTTTCAGCCCCGCTTCCTGCAACTGTTGCGGGAGGCGAAGGCCGGCGGTGTGCTGGTGGAGGAGGTCACCTGGGCGCGGCTGGGCCAGCTCACCGATGGCGCTGTGCACCAGGGCATCGTGCTGCAGGTGGCGGCGGCCGACACCCTCGATCTGCCCACCCTGATCGACGGCTGCCGCAACCTCGGTGAACCGCCGCTGCTGATGGCCCTCGATGGCATCACCGATCCCCACAACCTGGGGGCGATCGTGCGCAGCGCCGAGGCCCTCGGTGCCCATGGCCTGGTGCTGCCCCAGCGCCGCAGCGCCGGCCTCACCGGCTCGGTGGCCAAGGTGGCCGCCGGCGCCCTGGAGCACCTGCCCGTGGCGCGGGTGGTGAACCTCAACCGCTCCCTCGACACCCTCAAGCAGGAGGGCTATCGCGTGATCGGTCTGGCCGGTGAGGGCAGCGTCTCGCTGACGGAGGCGGATCTCGACGGCCCCCTGGTGATCGTGACCGGCTCGGAGGGTTCCGGCCTTTCGATGCTCACCCGCAAGCACTGCGATCAGCTGGTGCGCATCCCCCTGCGCGGCGCCACCCCCAGCCTCAATGCCTCGGTGGCCACGGCGATGGTGCTCTACGAGGTGGCCCGCCGCGGCTGGATGAAGACCATCACCGGCTCTGCTCCGGCCCCCCGCATCGTTCGCCCCCAACTGCCGGCGCCCCTGGCGACGGTGGACGCCAGCACTGACCCACAGCACCAGCATGGGCTCGCGCCGCTGCAGGCGCAGGAGCCTGACCTGGAGCCCGACCTGGAGCCTGGACTCGGCGCTGAACACGACGCGGAGCAGGATGCTGAGCACGACGCTGCGCCTGATCCCCTGTTCGGCATCAAGGCGGAATCCAGTGCCGAGCTGGGGGAGCCCCGCAGCGAGGAGCAGGCCAGCGCCGCGCCCGGGGAGGCGGATGGGCTGGACGAGCTTCAGCTGGGCTTCGCCCCAGCTCCCGCCGGCGGCTTTTCCGGCGACATTCAGCTCTGATGGCCCGTCGACGGCCAGAATGGCCGCACCCCAACCCGCTCCGATGACGTCCCTGTTCTGGCCCGCTCGCAGCCTCGCCAACGGTCTGGGCCTGGCCTGGTGGGCTCGGGTCGAAACCCGCGATCCGGACGTCACTTACTGGTTTGGCCCCTACGTGCGCCGCGCCAGCCTGGAGGCCGCCCTGCCGCCATTCCTGGCGGATCTGCGCCAGGAGGGCCCGGGGCAGCTGAGCCACAGCCTGGTGCGCGCCCGCCGCAGCGAGCCCCTCACGATCCAGGCCCAGGGCTGATCGCCCGGGCTGGCTCGTGGGCCTGGGCCACCGGCGCCGACTGATAGCGTCGAGCCCAGCACACAGCTGAGAGTCGATGGGGATCGCCGAGTGGCGCGAGCAGCTCAAGCGCGGCCAGGTGTCCGCCCGGGAGCTCACCGATCATCACCTCAGCCGCATCCAGGCGGTGGAACCCGCGGTGCATGCCTATCTGGAGGTCACCGCTGAGCGGGCCCGGGCCGATGCCGATCGCATCGATGCCCTGCGCGCCTCCGGCGCCGAGCTGCCCCCCCTGGCGGGCATTCCCCTCGCCATCAAGGACAACCTCTGCACCAAGGGCATCCGCACCACCTGTTCCAGCCGCATGCTGGAGTCCTTCGTGCCCCCCTACGAGAGCACCGTCACCGAGCGGCTGTGGCAGGCCGGCGGCGTGCTGCTGGGCAAGACCAACCTCGACGAGTTCGCCATGGGCAGCTCCACCGAGACCTCCGCCTTCGGGCCGAGCCACAACCCCTGGAATCCCGAGAAGGTGCCGGGTGGCAGCTCCGGCGGCAGTGCGGCCGCCGTGGCCGCCGGGGAATGCGTGGCCTCCCTTGGCTCCGACACCGGTGGCTCGATCCGCCAGCCCGCCTCCTTCTGCGGGGTGGTGGGCCTCAAGCCCACCTATGGCCGCGTCAGCCGCTACGGCCTGGTGGCCTTTGCCAGCTCTCTCGATCAGGTGGGCCCCTTCACCACCAGCGTGGCCGATGCCGCTGAGCTGCTGCAGGTGATCGCCGGCGCCGATCCCCGTGATTCCACCTGCCTCAAGGCGCCGGTGCCCGACTACTGCGCCAGCCTCAGCCAGCCCGTGGCCGGGCTGCGGGTGGGCATCGTGCGGGAGTGCTTCGAGGTGGAGGGGCTCGATCCGCAGGTGAAGGCCTCTGTGCTGGCGGCCGCCGCCCAGCTCGAGGCCCTGGGCTGCGAACTGTTGGATGTGAGCTGCCCCCGCTTCAACGACGGCATCGCCACCTACTACGTGATCGCCCCCTCCGAGGCGAGCGCCAACCTGGCCCGCTACGACGGCGTGAAGTACGGCTACCGCGCCGCTGATGCCACCAGCCTGGCGGAGATGACGGCCCGCAGCCGCGCCGAGGGGTTCGGCGATGAGGTGCAGCGCCGCATCCTGATCGGCACCTATGCCCTCTCGGCGGGCTACGTGGATGCCTACTACAAGAAGGCCCAGCAGGTGCGCACCCTGATCCGCCGCGATTTCGATCGCGCCTTCGAGGCGGTGGACGTGCTGCTCACCCCCACCGCCCCCACCACGGCCTTCGGTTTTGGTGCCCACGCCGAGGATCCCCTGGCGATGTACCTGGCCGACCTGCTCACCATCCCGGCCAACATGGCTGGCCTGCCGGCCATCAGCCTGCCCTGCGGCTTCGATTCCGCCGGGCTGCCCATCGGCCTGCAGCTGATCAGCGGGGTGCTGCAGGAAGCGCGGCTGCTGCAGGTGGCCTACCACTACGAGCAGAGCGCCCGCGTGATGGAGCATCGTCCGGCCGCCGCCCTGGTGCCCTGACGCCAGATCTGGCGCCTGCGCCTAGGGTGGATGCGCCCATGCCGCTACCCGTGGCCTTCGTACCGCTCCACAACCACAGCGACTACAGCCTCCTGGACGGGGCGAGCCAGCTGCCGGCGATGGTGAAGCGGGCCGAGGAGCTCGGCATGCCCGCCCTGGCCCTCACCGATCACGGCGTGATGTACGGGGCCATCGAGCTGCTCAAGCTCTGCCGGGGCACATCCGTGAAGCCGATCATCGGCAACGAGATGTATGTGATCAACGGCTCGCTCGATGATCCCACCCCCCCCAAGAAGGAACGCCGCTATCACCTGGTGGTGCTGGCGAGGAACGCCATCGGCTACCGCAACCTGGTGAAGCTCACCAGCATCAGCCATCTGCGCGGCATGCGCGGCCGGGGCATCTTTGCCCGCGCCTGCATCGACAAAGCCACCCTCAGCCAGTACAGCGAGGGCCTGATCGTGGCCACCGCCTGCCTGGGGGGCGAAATACCCCAGGCCATTCTCAAGGGGCGCCCGGACGTGGCCCGGGATGTGGCCCGCTGGTATCAGCAGCTGTTCGGCGACGACTTTTACCTCGAGATCCAGGATCACGGCTCTCCCGAGGATCGGATCGTGAACGTGGAGATGGTGCGCATCTCCCGCGAGCTGGGTATTCCCCTGATCGCCACCAACGACGCCCACTACCTCACCGCCAACGACGCCGAGGCCCACGACGCCCTGCTGTGCGTGCTCACCGGCAAGCTCGTGACCGATGAGAAGCGGCTGCGCTACACGGGCACGGAATTCATCAAGAGTGAGCAGGAGATGCTGGGCCTGTTCGCCGATCACCTCGAGCCGGAGGTGGTGGCTGAGGCCGTGACCAACACCGCCAAGGTGGCGGAGAAGGTGGAGGACTACGACATCCTCGGCCGTTACCAGATGCCCCGCTTCCCGATTCCGGAAGGCCATACGGCGGTGAGCTACCTGCGCCATGTGAGTGAGCAGGGCCTGCGCGATCGCCTCGGCCTGGCTGAAGGGGCCGGCTTCGACCCCACCTACGGCGAGCGGCTGGATTTCGAGCTGCAGGTGATGGAGCAGATGGGCTTCCCCACCTACTTCCTGGTGGTGTGGGATTACATCCGCTTCGCCCGTGAGAGTGGCATTCCCGTGGGGCCGGGCCGGGGTTCAGCGGCGGGGTCGCTGGTGGCCTACGCCCTGGGGATCACCAACATCGATCCGGTTACCAACGGTTTGCTGTTCGAGCGTTTCCTGAACCCGGAACGCAAGTCGATGCCGGATATCGACACCGATTTCTGCATCGAGCGCCGCGGTGAGGTGATCGACTACGTGACCCGCCGCTATGGCGAGGAGAAGGTGGCCCAGATCATCACCTTCAACCGCATGACCTCGAAAGCGGTGCTGAAGGATGTGGCCCGGGTGCTGGATATTCCCTATGGCGATGCCGACCGGCTGGCCAAGTTGATCCCGGTGGTGCGCGGCAAGCCGGCCAAGCTCAAGGAGATGATCGGTCCGGAATCGCCGGCACCGGAATTCCGCGAGAAGTATGAGGCCGATCCCCAGGTGAAGCGCTGGGTGGACATGGCGATGCGCATCGAGGGCACCAACAAGACCTTCGGTGTGCATGCCGCCGGCGTGGTGATCGCCTCTGACCCCCTCGACGAGGTGGTGCCGCTGCAGCGCAACAACGATGGCCAGGTGATCACCCAGTACTTCATGGAAGACGTGGAGTCGATGGGGCTGCTGAAGATGGATTTCCTCGGCCTCAAGAACCTCACCATGATCGACAAGACCGTTGATCTGGTGGAACAGAGCAGCGGCGAGAAGGTGGACCCCGACGCTCTGCCCCTGGATGATCCCGGCACCTATGGCCTGCTGGCCCGCGGCGATCTGGAGGGCATCTTCCAGCTGGAATCCAGTGGCATGCGCCAGATCGTGCGCGATCTCAAACCCTCATCCCTGGAAGACATCTCCTCGATCCTGGCCCTGTATCGCCCCGGCCCCCTGGATGCCGGCCTGATCCCCAAATTCATCAACCGCAAACACGGCCGCGAGGTGATTGATTTCGCCCACGCCAAGTTGGAGCCGATCCTGCAGGAAACCTACGGGATCATGGTGTACCAGGAGCAGATCATGCGCATCGCCCAGGATCTGGCCGGCTACTCGCTCGGTGAAGCCGACCTGTTGCGGCGGGCCATGGGCAAGAAGAAGAAGAGCGAGATGGAGAAACACCAGAGCATCTTCGTGAAGGGTGCCACGGAGCGGGGTGTGGATCCAAAGGTGGCAGAGGGGTTGTTTGAGCAGATGGTGTTGTTCGCCGAGTACTGCTTCAACAAGAGCCACTCCACCGCCTACGGCGCGGTGACGTATCAGACCGCCTACCTCAAGGCCCACTACCCCGTGGCCTACATGGCCGCCCTGCTCACGGTGAATGCCGGCACCACTGACAAGGTGCAGCGTTACATCGCCAACTGCAATGCCATGGGCATCGAGGTGATGCCGCCGGATGTGAATGCCTCCGGCATCGACTTCACCCCCGTGGGGGATCGCATCCTGTTCGGCCTTTCGGCCGTGCGCAACCTCGGCGATGGCGCCATCCGCGCCCTGATCGAGGCGCGCCAGGGCGAGGGCCCCTTCCGCTCCCTCGCCGATCTGTGCGACCGCATCCCCGGCACCACCCTCAACCGCCGGGGGCTGGAATCGCTGATTCACTGTGGCGCCCTCGATGGGTTGGAGCCCAGGGCCAACCGGGCCCAGTTGATGGCCGATCTGGATCTGATCCTCGATTGGGCCAGCTCCCGCGCCAGGGATCGGGCCAGCGGCCAGGGCAATCTGTTCGATCTGCTTGGCGGTGGTGGCGGTGCAGGTGGCGGTGCTGCTGATGCCACGGTCAGCACGGGTGATCTGAGCACCGCCCCCAAGGCCGCCCCAGTGGCCGACTATCCCCCCACGGAGAAGTTGCGGTTGGAGAAGGAGCTGGTGGGTTTCTACCTCTCGGATCATCCGCTCAAGCAGCTCACCCGCCCGATCCAGCTGCTCTCGGCCGTGGGGCTGGGCAGCCTGGAGGAGCAGGCCGACAAGGCCCGCGTCAGCGTGGTGGGCATGGTGGCCGGCCTGCGGCCGGTGACCACCCGCAAGGGCGATCGCATGGCGGTGCTGCAGCTGGAAGACCTCAGCGGCAGCTGTGAGGCGGTGGTGTTCCCCAAAACCTATGCCCGCCTGGCGGATCACCTGGTGGTGGATGCCCGGCTGTTGATCTGGGCCTCGGTGGACCGCCGCGATGAGCAGGTGCAGCTGATCGTGGATGACTGCCGCGTGATCGACGAGCTCAAGTTCCTGATGGTGGAGCTGCAGGCCGAGGAGGCCAGCGACATCAGCGTGCAGCACAAACTGCGGGAGTGCCTCAATCAGCACCGCACCGACAAGGATGAGGCGGGCATCCGTGTGCCGGTGGTGGCGCTGGTGCGCCATGCCGACCAGATCCGCTACGTGCGGCTGGGGCACCAGTTCTGCGTGCGCGACAGCACGGCAGCCCTCAGCACCCTCACGGCCCAGGCCTTCCGCGCCCGGCTCAGCTCGCCGCTGGTGGCCGCTTGAAGGGTCAGCCCGCGGCCGGAGGCCGCTTGGCTGCTCACCCCGCGGCCGGCGGCCGCTTGAAGGTGCTGCGCAGGCGGCTGACGTTGACGCCGATCTGCTCGAGGCCCAGCAGGCTGCCGGGGGCGTCTTCCCAGCTGGCTGAGAGCACGCCGTAGCTCAGGCCCAGCACCCCGAGCAAAAAGAAGCCCCCGGACGTCAGCAGTGTGACGGCGGGGGGAATATCCAGCAGGCCCCTGCTCACCACCAGATAGCTGGCGATGAACGTGGCCATGCCCAGCAGGGTGGGCAGGCCGGTGGCCAAGGCGATGCGGCGAGCCATGCGGTTGGCCACGGCAGCGGGAATGCCCTGCTGGGAGGGTTTGCTGAGCTTCCGCTTCTCCTTCTTCTCCCCCAGGCCCTTGCCCGCCATCTCAGCCGCGGATGCCGAGCTTCTGGATCAGGGTGCTGTAGCGCTGCTCGCTATTGCTGCGCAGGTAGCTGAGCAGGCGCTTGCGGCGGCCGATCATCTTCAGCAGTCCCTGGCGGGAGGAGAAGTCGTGGATGTTGTTCTGCAGGTGACCGCTCAGCTTGCTGATGCGCTCGCTCAGCATCGCCACCTGGACTTCCACGGAACCGGTGTCGGTGCCATGGGTCTGGTGGGTGTTGATCAGTTCCTGCTTCTTGATGGTGTCGAGCGACATGCGCGGCGTCGGGCCCTGACGGTGCAAACAACCAACTTACCGCCTCGTGGTCAGCGGGGGAGTCAGGCCACCTGGCGGGACAGCCAGCGCAGGCTCTCCCGCAGCCAGACCTCCGCACTGGCCGCCGCCCCGCCATCCTCCTGCTCCAGCTGGCCTTGGGCCAGCACCGCCCGCAGGGCGCGATTGATCTCCAGGCTCTCGTAGCCCAGGGCGGCGAGGGTGAGCTGCACCTCCTCCCGCACGGCTGGGGCGGGTCCCAGGTCCGGGCCCGCTGCCGCTGGGCCGTCCAGGTCGCTGAGGTCGTCACCGGCACCATGGGCGGCCCCGAAGCGCTCCTGCAGCCGGGTGCGCAGCTCCACCGACAGGCGCTCCGCCGTGCGCTTGCCCACCCCCGGTGCCTGGCTGAGCAGGCGCAGATCCCCCTGGATGATCGCCCGCACCAGCTGCTCGGTGTTCAGGCTGCCCAGCAACCCCAGGGCCATCTGCGGCCCCACGCCGCTCACGGCCACCAGGGAGCGAAACAGATCGCGCTCATGGCGCTCCCGGAAGCCGTAGAGGGTCCAGCCGTCGTCACGGATGGCGTGATGCACGTGCAGGCTCAGTTCCGTGCCATTGGCAGGCAGCTGATCCCACTGCTGGCGCCCGATCTGCAGTTCGTAGCCCACCCCGTGGCACACCAGCAGCAGCCCGCAGCGGTTGTTCTGTTGCCAGCGATCGGCGAGTTGCCCTTGCAGCCAGCCGATCATGGGGGCACGCGCATTGCCCCCCATGCTGCCCGGTCTGACAACCCCGGCTTTTCTGCGGCGCCCCCTGGCCGGCCTCTGCGCCCTGCTGCTCAGCCTGGTGCTGGGCCTGGGGCTGGTGGGTTGCGGCGGTCCGGGTCAGCCATCCCAGAAGGTCCTGCTCTCGGCCCTGGCCCTGCAGATCGACCTCACCCAGCGCTCCATCGCCCAGGCCCTCAGCCTCGACGCCACCGGCGCACCGGTGGTGAGCCGCGTGCGGGTGGAAGCGCAGCAGCCGGTGTTGATCGGTGGGGCCAAGGGGGTCCACCTCAGCGGCCGGTTCGACTGGCGCCTGGCGGGCGATCCAATCCGGGTGGACAGCGGTTTCGATCTCTACCTGCAACGGGGCGAGCGCGGCCAGAGCTGGCGCTTGGCCCAGCCCAGCGGCAGCGCCGATGGCACCAACCAGGACTGGCTCACTTACCCCCTGCCGTTGAAGGGGGAGAGCGCCTGAGGCTGAGCAGCGTCGCCCCCAGCACCAGCGCTGCCGCCAGGGCGGTATCGGGGTCGGGCGTTTCGTGGAAGAACCACCAGCCCCACAGCCCCGCCAGCGGCACCTGCCCGTAACTGAGGGCCGTGGCCCGGGCCGCAGGCATGCCCAGCAGCCCCTTGGTGATGCCGATCTGCCCCAGCTGGGTGAACAGTCCCACCCCCAGCAGGGCCAGCAACTCCCAGGCGGTGGGCAGCAGCGGTGCCGCCAGCACCAGCGGCGCGGTGAGCACCAGCCCCACCAGGGGGAAATAGAACACGATCACCAGCGGGTGCTCGCTTCTGCCCAGGGCCCGCACGCTCACATAGGCCAGGGCGGAGAGCAGGGAGCCGCCGATGGCCAGGGCCACCCCCAGCAGCGGCAGGCTGCCCTGGTGCGGCCCCTGCAGCGGGCCCAGCAGGCCCGAGAGATCACCGGGGCTGGTGAGCACCAGCACCCCCAGCCAGCCCAGCAGCGCCGCCACCAGGATCCGCGGCGTCAGCCGCTCCCCCAGCAGCAGCCAGGCCAGCAGCGCCGTGAAGGTGGGATGGAGGTATTGCAGCACCGTGGCGGGCGCCAGGGGCAGCAGCGCCAGGGCGGCGAATACGCACAGCAGGGCGCCGGTGCCGATCACACCCCTCAGGATCAGCAGTGCCCGGCGTTGGCCCCAGGGGGAGAGCCCCGCCTGCCGCAGCATCGCCAGGCTGAGCGCCAGGCTCACCACCGAGCGGGCCAGCACGATCTCCGCCACCGGCAGCCGCGTGCCCACCGCCTTCACGCACACCCCCATCAGGCTGAAACTGAGGGCGCTGGAGAGCATCCACAGGGCAGCCCTGCCATCCTGTTGAGCACCCAGGCCCCGCACTGTGTCAGCCCCCCGCCTCCATCCCCGCACGATCGAGGCCGTCAAGGAACGCGCTGACATCGTCGATGTGGTGGGCGAGCACGTGGTGCTCAAGAAAAAGGGGCGGGAGTTCGTTGGGATCTGTCCCTTCCACGACGACAAGTCGCCGTCGATGACGGTGTCTCCGGCCAAGCAGTTCTACTACTGCTTCTCCTGCGGGGCCGGCGGCAACGCCATCAAGTTCCTGATGGAGTTGCAGCGCAACAGCTTCAGCGATGTGGTGCTGGAGCTGGCCCGCAAGTATCAACTGCCGATCGAGACCCTTGAAGGTCCGCAGCAGGAGCGCCTGCGCCAGCAGCTCTCGCGCCGCGACCAGCTGATGAAGGCCCTGGCCCTGGCGGCGGGCTGGTTTCGGGCCCAGCTGCGCAGCCCCGAGGGGGCCGCTGCCCTGGCCTATCTCAGGCAGGACCGCGGACTGAGCGAGACCACCCTCGAGGGCTTTGGACTGGGCTACGCCCCCGACCGCTGGGATGGCCTGCTCAGCCACCTGGGGCAGGTGGAGGGTCTGGCTCCGGAGCTGCTGGAGGCCGCGGGCCTGGTGGTGCCCCGCAAGGGGGGGGATGGCTTCTACGACCGCTTCCGCCATCGGGTGATGGTGCCGATCAGCGATCGCCAGGGCCGGATCATCGGCTTCGGTGGCCGCAGCCTCGACGGCGCCGAGCCCAAGTATCTGAACTCCCCGGAAACGGAGGTGTTTGAGAAGGGCAAGCACCTGTTCGGCCTCGACAAGGCCGTGAACGCCATCCGCAAGGACGACCGGGCGGTGGTGGTGGAGGGCTATTTCGATGTGATCGCCCTGCATGCCGCCGGCATCACCAATGCGGTGGCGGCTCTGGGCACGGCCCTCAGCAGCCAGCAGATCACCCAGCTGTGCCGCTGTTGCGACAGCAAGCGGCTGATCCTCAACTTCGACACCGACGGCGCCGGCGTGCGCGCCGCCCAGCGGGCCATCGGCGAGGTGGAGCAGCTGGCCCTTCAGGGCCAGCTGGAGCTGCGGGTGCTGCACCTGCCTGCTGGCAAGGACCCGGACGAGTTCCTCAAGCAGCACGGCGCCGGCGACTACCGCTCGCTGCTGGATCAAGCCCCTCTCTGGCTCGACTGGCAGATCGATCAGGTGCTCGAGGGCCGCGACCTGGCCCGGGTGGACCAGTTCCAGCAGGCCGTCACCGCCCTGGTGGCGTTGCTGGGCAAGCTGCCCCAGAGCGCCGTGCGCTCCCGCTACCTGCAGCAGGTGGCCGAGCGCCTCAGCGGCGGCCAGGCCCGGCTGGCGCTGCAGCTGGAAGACGACCTGCGCCAGCAGGTGAAGGGCCAGCGCTGGCACGGGCGCTCCCAGAAGTGGGAGCAGCCGGGGGAGGCGGGCCTGCGGGAGCGGGCGGAAGCCGAGCTGTTGCGCCTCTATCTGCACTGTCCCAGCCACCGGGGCGCCATCCGCGCCGAACTGCGGCGGCGGGAGCTCGACGACTTCGCCCTCTCCCACCACCGCCAGCTCTGGGCGGCGATCGGCGCCCTGGAGGAGGACAACCTGGGGGCGGGCCGCCTGGAGGCGATCAACCGCGGCACCGATCCCGGCGCTGAGCTGGCGGATCTGGATCTGCCGCGGCTGCTCGGTGATCAGCTGCTGGTGGAGCAGAGTGTGCTGCTCACCCGGCTGACGCCGCTGCTGGAGCCCACGGAGGTGCAGCGGATGGCCCTCTCCCAGCCCCTGCTGCAGTTGCGCGGCGCCACGGCGGCCCTGGAGCGCCAGCGCAGCCTCAAGCGCTGCCGCCACCTGCTCAATGCCTGGAGCAGCCAGCGGCTGGAAACGCTCGAGCGCTGCATCGCGCGGCTGCTGCTGGAGACGGAGACCAGCCCTGCTGCCGCTGCGCCGGATCCGCTGCTGCCCGCCGGCCTGGACATGGAGACCCGCATCGAGGCGATGTTCGCGGAGCTCAACAGCGACGCCCTCAAGTTCCAGGCGCTCTACTACAACGAGCGCAAGCACATGGCCCATCTCGATGCCCAGCGCCGTGCCGGTTATGAGGAGGTTCTGCAGGGTGTTGATTCCGAGCCGCTCTCGGCCTGAGGCCCGGATGTGGCGGCTTCGCCAGCTCCGGCTCCGGCCGCCCGCTGCCCCCCGGCCCCGGCAGATCGGTTAAGACGTTCCCATGCCTGCCGTGTCCTGATGCCTTTCCGGCTCCGTTTGTTTGCCCCTGTGTTGCTGGTGGCCGCCAGCGCCCTTGCTGTTCTGCCGGCCAAAGCGGGAGCCAGCATCCGCGATCAACTGATCAACCACTACTGCAGCCAGGCCATGGCCGAGGAATTCACCAAGTCCGGCAAAACGCCCCCGGCCGGCATGGTGGCCTTCACCTGCGGCTGCGTGGTGCAGCAGGTGGATGCAAAGGTCTCGATCGACGAGGCCAAGACCGTCTGCAGGCAGCAGGCGATCCAGAAGTACGGCGCCATCTGACCCCCCGCCCCTGCGTGCTCAGTGGGCCCACACCGTGGGCAGGTCGCTGAGGCGGGTGGTGGCCGCCCGTGACAGCCGCTCGCGCCGCATGGCCCAGCGGGGCCGCAGGCCGCAGGCGGCCCAGGCCACCGTGCCGCTGCCGTAGCGGCTGTTGAGCCGGTCGATGCTCTGCATCAGGGCGGCCCGCCTCTGCTGCTGCTCCGGCGCCAGCGGCACCAGCAGGTGGTGCTGCAGCTGGCTGTCGGGCTGCAGCTCCTGCAGCAGCACCCCCGCCTTCTGGAAGTGCTTGTGGGGCCGGTGCAGGGCCGGCACCAGCCGCAGGGCCGCCTCCAGCAGCACGGCCGTGTCGTTGCTGGCCAGCGGCAGTGCCGTGCTGGCGGCATTGCCGTAGAAGCCGGGGGCGAAGGGGCTGGTGCGGGCGAACACGGTGATGCGGCCGGCCCGTTGGTTCTGGCGCCGCAGTTTCTCGGCGGCCCGCGCCACGTGGCTGGCCACGGCCTGGCGCAGCTCGGCCAGCTCGGTGACGGGCTGGCTGAAGCTGCGGCTCACGCAGGTTTCCCGTTTGGCGGCAGGCCCCTGCTCCAGGGGCAGGCAGCTGATGCCCCGCAGCTCCTGCTGCAGCCGCAGGCCCACCACGCCGGCCTTGGCCTTGAGTTCGCCGCTGGGCATGTCGCGCAGCTGCAGCGCCGTGGCCACGCCCCGCAGCCGGCACCAGCGGCTGAGTTTCCGGCCGATGCCCCACACCTCCTCGATGGCCACCTGCTCCAGCCAGGGGCTGGGGTCGGGGCTGGTCCCCAGATCAAACACGCCGGCGTGGTGGCTCTCGGTCTTGGCGATCCGGTTGGCCAGCTTGGCCAGCACCTTGCTGGGGGCCAGCCCGATGGCGATCGGCAGGCCCAGGGTCTGGTGGATGTGGGCCCGCAGCTTGCTGCCCCAGTCGCTGAGATCCCCATCCCCCTGGCGCGGCCGGGGCAGCCGCCCGAAGGCCTCATCGATGGAATACACCTCCAGCTCCGCCAGCCAGGGCTCCAGGCTGCTCATCAGCCGCTGGCTCATGTCGCCGTAGAGGGCGTAGTTGGAGCTGCGCACCACCACCGCCTGCCGCTCCAGTTGATCGCGCAGCTGGAAGGCGGGCGCCCCCATGGGAATGCCGAGCTTGCGGGCTTCGGCGCTGCGCGACACCACGCAGCCGTCGTTGTTGGAGAGCACCACCACGGGCCGCCCCAGCAGGGCCGGATCGAGGGCCTGCTCGCAGGAGGCGTAGAAGTTGTTGGCGTCGATCAGCACCAGGGCATCGGCCATCGGATGCGGCCTCAGAGCGGGTGGATCACATGGATGGCCACGCCCCAGATCTGCACGTCGCCGCAGTGCCGCAGCTCCAGGGGCGGGTAGGCGGGATTGGCCGCCTCCAGCAGCAGTTGCCCCCGTTGCCGTGCCAGCCGCTTGAGGGTGAAGGCGCCATCGAGCACCGCTACCACGATGCGCGGCGGCCTCGGCTCCAGGCTGCGGTCCACCACCAGCAGGTCGCCGTGGTGGATGCCGGCGCCGGTCATGGAGTCGCCGCTGACCCGCAGGAAGAAGGTGCTGCTGGGGTGGCGGATCAGGGCCTCGTTGAGGTCGATGCCCACGTCGATGTAGTCGTCGGCCGGGCTGGGGAAGCCGGCCGCCACCGTCTCGCTGGCCAGGGGCAGCCGCAGGGCCGGCCGCTCCAGCCGCAGGGGGACAGGGGAGAACTCAGGCACGGCCAACCCGCGGATCTTCGCAGGCTAGTTCGTCTGTACTGCTTGGTGGTGCCTGTCGGGTGGCGGATCGGCCGCGGGGGTGTTGCGGTCGGTTGGCTGTCGGGTCGCCGTCAGTCCTCTTCGTCCTCCAGCAGCAGCTGCTGGA
>RGNC01000341.1 GCA_010029175.1 Synechococcaceae bacterium WB8_1B_136
AGGGCCACACGGGCGGCTAAATGCCAAATCCCTCCTGGCCAATACTTACGGCTGTTGGTGGCCAGATAGGCCCGCACCAGGGCCTGCCAATGGGGTGCCAGCCCTAGCCAGCGCAACACCACCGCCAGCCCCAGGCCATTGGCCACCAGGCTGGCCAAGCTGACGCCCACCCCCAGGAGCAACCACAGCCAGCCCTGGGCATCCAAGCGCAGCTGGAGCAGTTGTTGGCCATGGCTGAGCAGGGCTGCCAGCAAAAAACCGGCGCTGAGCAGGGTTGTCCAAACCTTGAGGCCACCGGGAAGCCGGGCGAGCTGGTGCTGGCCAGCCTCCACCCGTAGGGCCAGCCAAGCGATCAGCCGTTGCACCCGATGCGGAAGCTGCCCGTTCATGGCTCGCCTCCCGGCTCAGCCCCCTGAGCGGCTTGCATCACCACCGCCCGCACCTGCTCCAGGCTGAGGTGGTGCAGCTGGGCCAGGGCGATCAAATCATCGTGTTCGGGCTTGCTGCGCCAGCGGCCATCCGGCAGCTGGGCCCACTTGAGGCGCACGGTTCCCAGCGAGGTAACCAGCTCACCGCAACGCCTGGCCAACACCCAGCGCTGCTGCAGGCTTTCGCGCACCCCGAGGGTGCTGCTGTGCTGCCACCAAACCTGCCGCAGGGCGCCAGCCGCATCCGGCTCGGCAAGCACGGTGAGCAGCTGACCCTGGCGGCCTTTTTTCATAGCAATGGGTTGGCTGAACACCTCTTTGGCGCCAGCCTCGCGCAGGGCGCGGCACAGGAAAGCCAGATCTTCCGCGGTGGCGTCATCGATTTGGGCCTGCTGCTCCAACACCCTTTCCTGGATGGGGGAAGCCGGTGCCGTTGCGTTTGCGGTGGTGGGTTCGAGGGCATCCGCCAGGGTGATGCGCAGCAGGTTGGGGCGCCGCCCATGGGCGCCATCCAGCGATCGACTGCCCAGGCCAATGCCCAGCTGCCGCGGCTGATGACTGGGGAGCTGGCCAAAGTGATCCGCCCAACAGGCCGCCAAGGCCAGCCCCGTGGGGGTAGTGAGTTCGGCGGGGGGGAAACCCTCGGCACTGGCCAAGGGCAGGCATTGGCGCCGGGCGATCTCGAGCACCGCCGGAGCCGGCAATGGCAACA
>RGNC01000342.1 GCA_010029175.1 Synechococcaceae bacterium WB8_1B_136
GACTGGTGCTGTCAGTGACTTTGGGTACCGCTATCGATTCGGGGTTAGTTTTGAGGGGCCTGCTGATGATGCTTGTATCTAGTTGTGACAGGATATCGTGTACTGCTAGAGCAGGATCCATGGTGCATGTGTTGGGCACTTTCAGAAGGGTTGACTTGCATGTGGACTTTAGTCCTGATGCTACACCATGGGATGATATATCATCTAGCACTAGTTGAGTACTATAGATAAGGTTTCCTTTGTCAACTCGAACATGGTGCAAGAACTTTTGCGAAGTCGGGACGTCTAGGTCAAGTATGTATCGTTGCACTGTTCTGGTTTGGACTGGGATAGTACCTTCAAGTCGAAGTATGCTATCTAAGTCTTGATGTTGGACACTGGTGCTTGTACTGTCAGTGCGGAGGTTGGTTAGAACTTCGTTGGCATCTGACGTTGAGCTATACCCCTCCACTGTTAGGGTAAAAACTCCACTTGATCTGACAAGTGTGTAGCCTTTGAAGTGATATGATGTGGGTCCTGTTGGATGGTAAACTGTTTCTATGAAGGATGTTGTTGTGGGTGTTATCTTCTCTAACATACTTTTGAGTTTCGATGATAGCTTGATGGGCCTGATGAGGTCACTATATGTTACATCGATGCTGTCTGTTTCCATAGGTGTGAAGAGCTGTTTGACTGATTCACGTAGAACTTTTGTAGTGTGTTTGTATCCGATTGTTGTTGGAGAATTATTATTTACTACAGTAAACTCTACTTTAACTTCAAGAAGTGTTCCTGAGCTTGGGCACTCTATCCTTATTGGCAGCATAACGTGACTTCGCTTATGTTTGCCCTTGGCATGTGTTGCGAAACTGCGAAGGTGTTTTGTATAAAAGTCAAAAGGGATCTCTGATGTGTCGCTACTCATATCCAGAACTGCTACATGATGTATTACTTTCCCACTAATATGATCTACATACTGTATCGATCTTGTGTGTTTTGGTACTGATGTACCAGTTTGCCTTGCTAAACATAAAATTGGGGAAGCTGTGTTATCATATATCTCTGGTGCATATGTTTCGCCTGTCACGGTAATAACATCTCCATCAACTAGGCCTAAGCTAGCTGGTGTGTCGGTGGACTTTATCTTTGTACCATTTATGG
>RGNC01000343.1 GCA_010029175.1 Synechococcaceae bacterium WB8_1B_136
ATGGCGGTGCGGGTTTTGCCCGTGCCGGTTGCCTTCACCAGCAGCACCTTGCGGCGCCCCTTCTCCAGCGACTCGCCAATGGCACGGATGGCCCGCTGCTGGTAATAACGCCCGGCAATGGAACTGGAGATCGGGGCGGTGCTGAGGGCCTGGCGTGTCTCGCGGCGGCGGATCAGCGTGACCAGCTCCGCTTGCTTGTAGAAGCCCTGCACATCACGGGGCGGATAGCGCAGGTCGTCCCAGAGGCGGTGGCGGTAGCCGTTGGAGAGGAAGATCAGCGGCCGCTGCTTGTAGCGCTGCTCCAGGCAGTTGGCGTAGAGCTCGGCCTGGTGTTGGCCGTCCATGGGATCGCGGCTGGTGCGCTTGGCCTCCACCAGGGCCAGCGGCTTGCCGTCGTCGCCCCAGAGCACGTAATCAACGAAACCCTGACCGGTGGCATTGGGCATGCCCTGCACCTCTTCCTCATGGGTGCAGCCGGCGCCGAGGCGCCAGCCGGCTTCTTCCAGGTAGTGGTCGATGTAGCCCTTGCGCGTGGCCCACTCCGGCAGCTCAGGATCTGGCTTGGCGGCAGCCTGGTTGGCCTTGCGCAGCGCGGTGACCTCCGCCCGCAGCCGCTCCACTTCCTCCTGAGAGGCCAGGGAAGCCAAGCGCTGATCACGCAACTGCTGATCCCGTTCGGCCAGCTGCTCCGCCAGGGCTTCGAGTTGCTCGCGGCTCTGAACCTGGGCGGCATCTGCAGCCGCTTTGCTGGGTAGGAGAGCGGGGTCAAACCGCTGACCGCGCACCCGCTCGGGTTCTCGGCCATAGGTGAGCACCAGCCAGCGCAACACCTGGAACAGTTCAGCAGCGGCCAGCACGGCATCGCCGACCCGGATCGGGTCCATGCGGTGAACGGCCTTGTTGCCCAGCTCCCTGAGGAGGCGAAAGCGAGACAGTTGATCGCGTGCCAACTCCCGGAAATCGGACCCATTCACCAGATCGGCCAAGGTGCCGTAGCCGAAGGGTCGCTGCAGCTGGGAATCGTTGTCGTACACCCACTCCACCAGCAGCTCGATGCTGCGGCGGGCGTAGAAGCAGGCGGTGCGGGGATCCCCGAGGGCACACTGCTCCACCCGCAGGGCCTCCTCGTGGAGCTCGGG
>RGNC01000344.1 GCA_010029175.1 Synechococcaceae bacterium WB8_1B_136
ATCGCCAAGATCGCCGCCCGCCTGGCGGTGGGCTACACCCTGGATGAAATTCTCAACGACATCACCGGCAAGACACCGGCCTGCTTCGAGCCCACGATCGACTATGTGGTCACGAAGATTCCACGCTTTGCCTTTGAGAAGTTCCGCGGCAGCCCGGCGGTGCTCACCACGGCGATGAAGTCGGTGGGGGAGGCGATGGCTATCGGTCGCAATTTCGAGGAGTCGTTCCAGAAGGCCCTGCGCTCCCTGGAGACCGGCCACGCCGGCTGGGGCTGCGACCGGACCGACCCCAGTCCGGAGCGCTCCGATCTGGACCGGGAGCTGCGCACCCCGGCCCCGGATCGCATCTTTGCCGTGCGCACCGCCATGGTGGCCGGCTACAGCGATGCCGAGATCCATCGCATCTCCGCCATTGATCCCTGGTTCCTCGCCAAGCTGCGCCGGATCGTCGAGGCCGAACAGCGGCTGCTGCGCGGCCGGGGCCTCGAGCAGCTCGACGCCCCTGCCCTGCTGGAGCTCAAGCAGCTGGGCTTCTCGGATCGGCAGATCGCCTGGGCCACCGGCAGCCAGGAGCTCACGGTGCGTGTCCAGCGCCAGCGGTTGGGGGTGAACGCGGTGTTCAAGACCGTTGACACCTGCGCCGCCGAGTTCGCCTCCACCACGCCGTATCACTACGCCACCTATGAGCGCCCCCTGGAACAGCTGCGCGACGACGGCAGCCTGGTGTTGATCCCGCCGCAGAGCGAGGTGCAGCCCGAGACGCGCCGCAAGGTGATGATCCTGGGGGGCGGCCCCAACCGCATCGGCCAGGGCATCGAGTTCGACTACTGCTGCGTGCATGCCTCCTTCGCGCTGCAGGCGGAGGGGTTCGCCACGGTGATGGTGAACAGCAACCCCGAAACGGTGTCCACCGACTACGACACCAGCGATCGGCTCTATTTCGAGCCGCTCACCCTCGAAGACGTGCTCAACGTGATCGAGGCGGAACATCCCGAGGGGGTGATCGTGCAGTTCGGCGGCCAGACGCCCCTGAAGCTGGCGATTCCGCTGCTGCGCTGGCTGGAGAGTGCCGAGGGCCGTGCCACCGGCACCCGCCTCTGGGGCACCTCACCCGAATCGATCGACACGGCGGAGGA
>RGNC01000345.1 GCA_010029175.1 Synechococcaceae bacterium WB8_1B_136
GGCCACCTGCTGGCCCTGCGGGAGGGGATCGCGCCGGCGGCGCTGCAGCGACCCCTGGCCCGGCTGCTGTTGAAGCCAGGGCACACTGAATCGCACTGATTGGCATCAGCCGCTGCCATGCCCTGCCGCACCGAGCTCACCGACTCCCTGATCGCCCTGATCCCGGAGGACGGCAGCCGGATGACCAATGATCAGATCCGGGCGGCCCTGGAGCAGGAAGCCGGTGAACCCATCGCCGACGCCGAGCTGAAGGAGATCAAGAACCTGGTGGTGGCGATGGGTGCCGCCGAAGGCGTGAAGGGGCCTGGAGGCGGTCTGAAAGCTCAAGGTGTGGAACCTCCGGCACGCGCCGCCCCGGTCTCCTCTGGCACCCGCAGTCGCCGCAGCGGCAACAGCTCAGCCCCTGCGGCACCCCAATCCACCATCGCCCCGGGCACCACCGCGGCCTCGGTGCTCACCGGCGAGCTGCGCAACCAGGTCGACAGGATCTGGGATGCCTTCTGGAGCGGCGGCATCGCCAACCCACTGGAGGTGCTGGAGCAGCTCACCTACCTGCTGTTCATCCGCCGCTTGGATGAGCTCGAAACCCTGGAGGAGCGCCGCAGCCAGCGCTCCGGCCAGCCGATGCGCCGCCGCATCTTCCCAGACGAAAAGCAGCAGCTGCGCTGGAGCCGCTTCAAGGAACTGGGCGATCCGGCGTCCATGTTCCAGGTGGTGGGTGAGCAGGTGTTCCCCTTCCTGCGGGAGCTGGGCGGCGAGGACTCGGCCTACGCCACCCACATGCGCGATGCGCGCTTCACGATCCCCACGGCGGGCCTGCTCACCAAGGTGGTGGAGCTGCTCGATGCGGTGCCGATGGAAGACCGCGACACCAAGGGCGACATCTACGAGTACATGCTCGGCAAGCTGGCCACCGCCGGCACCAATGGCCAGTTCCGCACGCCGCGGCACATCATCGAACTGATGGTGGCGATGACCGAGCCCACCCCACGCGATGTGATGGTGGATCCAGCCTGCGGCACCTGCGGCTTCCCGGTGGCGGTTGGCGAATATCTGCGCGAACACCACCCGGAGGTGCTCAGCGATCCGGAGCTGCGCGAGCACTTCAACCATGGCCTGTTCCATGGCTT
>RGNC01000346.1 GCA_010029175.1 Synechococcaceae bacterium WB8_1B_136
TGCCACTGCTCGGCAACTGCCTGCGCATGGCTGACGGTGGTGCAAAAGCAAACGCCGCGGCGCCCCTGGCACAGCTTCTGCCAATGGCTCAGCGCATCGCCGACCACCTGCGGCCTATTCATCACCACACCGGCGGCGCCTTGGTCGAAGTCACCACCGCGGCGGCCGATGCCGGACAGGTCCGCGCCAGGCGGCGCGAAGATCCTGATGGGCGCCAGCAGGCCCTCGTCGATCAGCTCAGCGGTGCTGCATGTGTGGACCAGCAGGTCGAACACTTCGCCCAGGCCGCGACCATCGAGCCGCTGGGGAGTGCCGGTTAGACCCAGCAGGCGCGGTGAACCGGCGGCGGCGATCACCTGCCGGTAGGAGTTGGCGACTGCCAGGTGGCACTCATCGACGATGATCAGCCCCGGCCGCGGCAGGCGCTGCCGCCGCACCGCCGTCTGCACCGCCACGACCTGGACCAGCTGGCTGTAATCCGACGATCGGCCGGCGCGGATGCTGCTGTGGCTGATGCCGGCCGCCGTGAGTCGGCCGCTGGTGTCGTCGAGAATCTCGCGCAGGTGCGCCAGAAACCAGACCGATCGGCCGCGGGCGATGGTGAGGCGGACGATCTCGATTGCCGTGAAGGTCTTGCCTGCTCCAGTGGGCGCAACCAACACGGGAGCCCGGTAGCCGCTGGCGAACGCTGCGCGAACGTCGGCGATGGCTTGGTGTTGGCGGGGGCGGAGTTCAATCACGGCTGAGCTCCTCCACCAGAGCAGTAATCTGCCGCTGATCCAGGTGTCGGCGGATGGCGGCGGCCACCTTTGCCAGGTCATCCACCAAGCGCACCACAGGTACCGGCTTGATGATCCCGGCGGCGATCGCAGCGGCACGGGCCGACCGGTGCGGCTTGTCCGGGCCGATCTGATCCAGCAGCTTGGGCTGATCGCGGGCGATGCGGCGGAGGAGGTAGGCCTGGGAATTACCGCGATCCTCAGGAGGTGACGTTGTAACGTCCTCTCGGTGCTGGTTTGTGCCATGCTCTGCCAGCGGCTGGGCCCTGGCCTGCTCAATCACCAGCTGCAGTGGCGCCGCCTCCTGGGGCTGCTCCTGCTCCAGCCAGCCGATCA
>RGNC01000347.1 GCA_010029175.1 Synechococcaceae bacterium WB8_1B_136
CAAGGCCAACGCCCTCTATGCCATGGGCGGCCCTGAGGCGGTGAAAAGCGAGCTCTCAAGGCACCTGGGCCGGCCGGTTCAGCACCACATCCTGGTGAATCTCTCCGTGATCCGCCGGCTGGGGGATGCCCTGGGGGGGATTGAGGTGAACGTGCCCAAGCGCATGGTCTACAACGACAACACCCAGGGACTGCACATCGACCTGCAGCCCGGCCCCCAGGTGTTGCGGGGACACGACATCGAGGGCTTCCTGCGCTTCCGCCACGACGAAATGGGCGACATCGGCCGCCTGGATCGCCAACGGCTGCTGCTCAAGTCGCTGTTTCACCAGCTCACCCGCCCGGAGAGCCTGGTGCGCCTTCCGGCCCTGCTGGCGGCCGCCGGCCGCGACCTCAAGACAGACCTCGGCCCGATGGAGATCGGCGGCCTGATCACGGCCATGGGCGGCACCCAGCTCGATGCCGAGCGGCTGGGGGGCCGGCCGCCGGCGCGGGGGCGGCCGCCGTGACCCAGGAGCGCTATCGCTTCCTGTTCTGATCCGGCGGGAGATCCGCCAGCTGTTCGGCGGCGTAGGCCGACGGCACCACCAGCAGAAACAGCCACCACCACAGGCCCACCACCAGGGCGATCGCCAGGCTGAGCCACCACAGCCGCAGCAGCCACCAGCTGGCCGCCACCACGGCCACACCGGTGAGCACAATCGACCAGGGCTGACACCACCAGGGCTTGTGGGCCCAGAGGCTGTCCGGCGGTGCTGACGGCATGCCCTCAGCCACGGGGTGGCCCCCCGGGGTGATGGTCATTGCCATGCTGCGACAGCACCACCAGGGCCAGCAACAGCGCCACGACCGCCAGCACCGGCGTGGAGGCCGCCACCGTGACCCCGAGCGCCGCCGTGAACCAGATCGAAGCCGCACTGGTGAGGCCATGCACGTGGGGGGTGCTGTGCCCCCTGCGGCCGCTGCGGTCCACCAGGATCTCACCGGCCCCCAGGAAGCCGATGCCGGTGGCCACGCCCTGAATCACCCGGCTGCGGGCATCCGGGTCTGGACCGGCGCTGAGCACCATCAGGCAGGCGCTCAGCCCCACCAGCACATGCACCCGCACGCG
>RGNC01000348.1 GCA_010029175.1 Synechococcaceae bacterium WB8_1B_136
GCCGGTCTGTGCGCTTACTGCCGCGATTGGCTGAGCCGCGATGTGCTGCCCGGATTCCGCGATCTGGAGGCCGAGCCCGACCTGGAGGCCTGGTTCGCCGACCGGGACGTGCAGGCCTACGTGGAGCAGCAGGATCGGATCCGCTCGCGGATCACGCCAGGGGCGGCTGCGGCGACGGCAACGGCGACAACGGCGGCAACAGAGAGCCACGCAACGCCGGCCAGCCTCGACGCCCCTCCGATCGGGGGGGATGACAGCCAGGCCGCCAGCACGGAGGAGCCACCCGCCGATGCCGACGACGACCTCTGGGATGAGCCGTTCTGGTCGGACTGGTCGCGGCCCTCGTGGCTGCGCCTGCCGCAGCTCAGCCAACTGCCCCGTTGGACCCTGCCGGCCGGCGCGGCGGCGGTGCTGCTGCTGGCAGGCGGCGGCTGGTGGCTGCTGAGGCCCAGGCCGGCGCCGGTTCGCCCCATCCCCGTGGAACCACTGCCGGAGCAGCCTGCAGCCCCGAACCAGGGCCAATCCACACCACAGCCCCGGGCCACACCACAGCCCGCCCCCGCCAAACCGGCAGCCACCCCATCGCTGCCGCTCAGCCAGGAACGCCCCAGCCAGGACGACCTCAAGGCCCTGCTCAACGCCTGGCTGGCCGCCAAGGCCAGCGTGCTGGCCGGCGGCACCAGCAGCCAGCCCCTGGCGGATCTGGCCCGCCCCAGCCTGGTGAGCCGGCTGGAGAGCCAGCAGGCGGAGAACCGGCAGAGCGGCGCTCGCGAGCTGGTGAACGCCTCGATCTCAAGCTTCCAGATCAGCGAGCAGAGTCCGATCCGCATCGCCGCTGATGTGAGCCTGCGCTACAGCGATGAGCGCCGCAGCGCCGAGGGGCGGCTGCTGAGCAGCACCCCCGCCACGGAGTTGCGCAACACCTATGTGTTCGCCCGCGATGGCGGCATCTGGCGCCTGGCGGCCTTCCGCCCCAGCCCCTGACCATCCGCTGGGAGGCAGGCCCCCGGCGGCGGCTTTTTACGATCGCGCCACGAGGGGCCTTGAGCCCCACCCCAGGGCGCGACCCCAGATCCCATGTTCGACGAGCTTTCCCAGCGGTTTGAAGAC
>RGNC01000349.1 GCA_010029175.1 Synechococcaceae bacterium WB8_1B_136
CCCCTGCTGCTGGCCATCGGCCAACAGTGCCAAGTGTTGAAACAGCTGCTCCACAGCCGGGCACTGCTCAGCGCGGGCCTGGCCCAGCTCGCGGCCTCGCAGGGATGACCAGCCCAGGCCTGCGGGACCCACTGCGCCTCGCCGCTACCGTGACGGTAGTGAACGGCTTCGCCAATCTCACCGGCCTGCCCTTTGCGCTCTACGCCTCCCTAGCCGTGCTGAGCGTCACCGTAGGCAACTACGGCAACACCTTCGAACTCGGCCGTCAGCGCTTGATTGGCACAGCAGTAGGAGCCGTGGTGGTGTTCTTCGGCTACCGGGCCTGGGGTCAGCTGCCGCTGGGGGTGGCGCTGCCGCTGGCCCTGCTGCTGGCCCGGCTGATCGCCGGTTCGTTGCGGCTCACCGTTGGCTACACGGTGTGCTGCTTCGTGGTGGTGATGGGCTGGCTCACCCATGAGCAGCAGCTCGACAGCTGGATCCCGCTGCGCTTGATCTGGACTGCGTTCGGCATCCTGATGGCCCTGCTCAGCCTGCGCCTGTTCTGGCCGTGTAGAGCCAGGATCCAGCAGCGGGAGGGGCTGCTGCAGCTGCTGTTGGATCTGGGAAATACCCTTCTGCAGGTGGTGCAGCACCCGCCAGATGCGAGCGAATCCCAGGCGCAACGCCGCCGCCAGCTGGGGCTACAGATCCGCAGTTTGCGCATCAAGCTGTTGAGCCTGCGCGAGCAACGCCAGGGCGCCCTGCTGGAACTGGGCACCATGGCAAGCCAGCATCCAGTGGCACGGATGTGGGCGCTGCTGGACCAGGCCAGCGAAGCCCTGATCCTCGATCTCGATGAGCTGCGGCGCCTGCCCAATGTCGACTGGCAGGGCTGGGGGCTCCAGGGCGACTACGCCACTGGCGTGACCTTTGTGCAGGGCGTGGCCCAGCGACTGCTGGCCTGGCAGGAGCAATTGAGTGATTCATTGCAGCTGCAGCCGCCGCCGAGCTCCCCTCGATCAACACTTCCCCTGGAAGCCCTGCAGTCGCCCGAATCCCTGGCTGCCTATCTGCTCCTCAACCCCAAGCAACTCCAGCGGGTGGCCTCGCGATGGA
>RGNC01000350.1 GCA_010029175.1 Synechococcaceae bacterium WB8_1B_136
GAGCGCTTCATCGGCGTGGGCATCGGCTTCAAGGAGATCCACCTGCGCAACCTCACCTACTTCGCCTACATGGACACGGTGGAGGAGGGGGCCCCCGACCTGGATGTGGGCGTGAAGATCTTCAAGGGGTTGAATGTGTCGCGCGGGCTGCCGATTCCGGTGGTGCTGCGCTTCGACTATCACGGTGCGGTGCCGGGCGCCCGGAAACGGGCCATCGACCACTGCGAGCGGGTGAAGGCCGCCATCGAGAGCCGCTACAGCGACCTCTGCCAGCAGGGGTTGCTGCACACCCTGCTCACCGTGCGCGATCGCGACCGCGCTGTGCCCGCTGAGACCGTAAGTTCCTCAATCACGTTCAACACCGGAGGGGGTCACTGAGATGTTGATTTGCAAGGTCGTCAAACCCCTGGTTTCCACCAACCGCATCGCCGATTTTCAGCACAAGCACCTGCAGGTGGTTCTGGATGGCAGCACCCAGAAGGTGGCCGTTGATGCGGTGGGCTGCGTCCCCGGCGACTGGGTGATCTGCGTGGGCAGCTCGGCGGCCCGGGAAGCCGCCGGCAGCAAGTCGTACCCCAGTGATCTCACGATCGTGGGGATCATTGATCACTGGGACCCCGATGCCGCCAAGGCCATGGCGGCGGGTGGCCCGCCGGCCGGAGGAGCTGCCTGATGGAAATCATGCAGGTGATGGGCTCCCTGGTGTGCACCCAGCGGGTTGAGGGCTTCGCCCACCTCAACCTGCGGGTGCTGCGCACCTCCAAGGGCAAGCTCAATGTGGCCTGTGATCCCGTCGGGGCGGCCCCTGGCAACTGGGTGTTCACCGCCAGCGGTTCCGCGGCCCGCTTCGCCACCGGCGACCCCAACCTGTTCACCGATCTCACGATCGGCGGCATCATCGACCACTGGTCGCCGGACGGATAAGGGAGCTGCCACCCTCCCTCTCAGGCCAGCCTGAGTCCCCACCGTTCACATCGCGACCCACTCACCGGGCCCTGCCCATCCCCGCCATGGCCACTGCCAAACCCCGCGCCACCGCCGCCTCGTCCTCCACCAGGAGCACCCCCAGCAAGCCGGCGG
>RGNC01000036.1 GCA_010029175.1 Synechococcaceae bacterium WB8_1B_136
CATGCCCTGCTGGAGCGGCGCCTGGCCGCCTGCGTGGCCCTCAGCCCGCTGGAGGCGCACTACCACTGGCAGGGCCGGATCGAACAGAGCAGCGAGGTGCAGCTGCTGATCAAGACCCATCCAGACCGGCTCGATGCCCTGGAGCAGGCCGTGCACGAGCTGCACAGCTACGACACACCCGAGTGGATTCACTGGCGGGCCGAGGCGGCACCGCACTACGGCCTCAGCCCAGGTGGGCGGCCACCAGCTCCTGGAGGGAGCCCTGGGGACGGGGGCCCAGCTGGGTCACCACCTGGCCGGCACAGAGGGAGCCAAGCCGGCCGCAGGCCTCCAAACTCTGGCCCTGGGTGTAGGCGTGCAGGAAGCCGGCGGCATAGAGATCCCCGGCGCCGGTGGTGTCCACCAAGGGGCCGAGCCGAACCGGCTCGATGGCGTGCCGGCCGCTGCCATTGAGGATCACCGAGCCCAGCTCACTGCGGGTGAGGGCCGCCACCCTGCAGCGTCCGCTCACCTGCGCGGCGGCCTCCTCAAAGCTGTTGGCCTTGTAGAGGGAGGTGATCTCCATCTCGTTGGCGAACAGGATGTCCACATGGCCGTCCACCAGCTCCTGGAAGCTGTCGCGGTGGCGCTCCACACAGAAGGCATCGGAGAGACTCAGGGCCACCTCACCGCCATGGGCGCGGGCCACCTCGGCGGCGGCGATGAAGGCCTTCTTGGCGTCGTCGCTGTCCCAGAGGTAGCCCTCGAGGTAGAGCACCTTGGCCTGGGCCACCATCTCCAGATCGAGGTCGGCCGGGTCGAGGCCCACCGAGGCCCCCAGGTAGGTGCACATGGTGCGCTGGGCGTCCGGCGTCACCAGGATCAGGCAGCGGGCCGTGGAGGGCCCCTCCGTGGCTGCCGGGGTCTCGTAGCGGGCCCCCACCGATCGGATGTCGTGGGCAAAGATGCCGCCCAGCTGGTCGTTGCGCACCCGGCCGATGAAGCCGGCCCGGCCCCCCAGCTGGGCGATGCCCGCCAGGGTGTTGGCGGCGGAGCCCCCTGATGTTTCCAGGCCGGGGCCCACGCTGGCGTAGAGGCGCTCAGCTTGCTGCTCATCCACCAGGGCCATGGTGCCCTTGGTGAGCTCGAAATTGTCGAGCAGGTCGTCGTCGGCCTGCACCAGCACGTCCACGATGGCGTTGCCGATGCCGACAACGTCGAGGGTTTTCGGGGTCATGGCTCAGACGCTCAGCAGGGCCCGCTTGGGGCCATGGATCGGATCCTCCACCACGATCGTCTGATCGCGGTTGGCACCCAGCGACACGATGGCGATCGGCACCTCCATCAGATCCGCCAGGAAGCGCAGGTAGCTCATGGCCGTGGCGGGCAGCTGCTCCAGGGTGCGGCAGTCGGCGGTGGAGCACTGCCAGCCGGGCAGGGTTTCGAAGATCGGTTTGCAGCGGGCGAAATCCTCGGCACTGCTGGGGAAGTGCTCGATGCGCTGGCCATCGAGCTCGTAGGCCACGCACACCTGGATCTCATCGAGCTCGTCGAGCACATCCAGCTTGGTGATGGCCAGGCAGTCGAGGCCGTTCACCTCCACGGCGTAGCGGCCGATCACGCCGTCGAACCAGCCACAGCGGCGGCGGCGGCCGGTGGTGGTGCCGTATTCACCGCCGCGGTCGCAGAGGTGATCGTTGAGGCTGCCCTCCAGCTCGGTGGGGAAGGGACCTTCGCCCACCCGGGTGGTGTAGGCCTTGGCCACGCCGATCACCCGGTCGATCAGGGTGGGGCCCACGCCGGCGCCGATGCAGGCGCCGCCGCTCACCGGGTTGGAGGAGGTGACGTAGGGATAGGTGCCGTGGTCGAGGTCGAGCAAGGTGCCCTGGGCGCCCTCGAACAGGATGTTCTTGCGGGCGCGGGCCGCCTGGTGAATCGCCCGGGTGCAATCCACCACGTGGGGCGCCAGGCGCTGGCCGTAGCCCACATACTCAGCCACCATCGCCTCGAAATCGAGGGGCTCGAGGCCGTAGAGCTTCTGCAGGATCTCGTTCTTCTCGGCCAGCACGCCCGCCAGGCGATCCCGCAGACGGCCCTCATCGAGGATGTCGATGATGCGGATGCCGTTGCGCTCTGATTTATCGGCATAGGTGGGCCCGATGCCGCGGCCCGTGGTGCCGATGCGGCGGTCGCCGCGGCGCTGCTCCATCGCCTGGTCCAGCAGGCGGTGGTAGGGCATGGTCACGTGGGCGGTGGAGGCTAGCTGCAGGCCCTCCACGCCGATGCCGTTCTCGGCCAGCATGTCGAGCTCGCCGAGCATCACCTTGGGATCCACCACCGTGCCCGAGCCGATCAGGCACACGGTGTCCGGATAGAGGATGCCGGAGGGGATCAGGTGCAGCTTCAGCACCTTGTCGTCCACCACGATGGTGTGGCCGGCGTTCACGCCCCCCTGGTAGCGCACCACCACATCGGCGGAGCGGCTCAGCAGATCGGTGATCTTGCCCTTCCCCTCGTCACCCCACTGCGCACCGATGACGACAACGTTGGTCCGTCAAAGCCCGCAGGCCTGGCGCCAGGTGGTGGCGGGGCGGTTGAGGGGGGCCGGCGGCGGCTCAGGCGCCTCGCACAACGCCGGTTTCAGCCTTCTTCAGCTCCTTATTCAAGCGGTCTTTGAGGGCGTCGGGCACGGGCCTGTTGGCGTAGTTGGCGTAATGGCCCGCCAGGGAATTGAGGGCGGTTTGCATGGTGGTGAAGGAGGCCAGCCCATTCACCTTCGCCTGGGGCCGGTAGCGCGCCATGTAGTTGTTGATCAGGGCGCGGGCCTCGGTTTCAGCCTCGGGCCGCCCGGGATCATCAGCACCCAGGGCAATGGTGGCCATCAGCGTGTCGGCCACCGTCACGGTGTCGTCCACGTAGTTGCCGGTGAGGGGCCCACTGTTGCCGCTGCAGGCGGTGAGGGTGAGGCTGAGTGTGAGGCAAACCGCAAACAGGGCTGCCATCACGCGACGCCATCCAGCAGCCATCGGCTTTTGTTTTCAGGGGTGCCTGGATCCTAGGAGTTGCCTTGGGGATTGCCCCTTGAGGCAGCCCAGCACCAGCCCTGCAACGGCCCTCAGCCGGCCGTCGGAAGGCCGTTGCGCTCAGCCTCCAGCCGGGGCAGCAGGGCCTCCAGCAGAGCCGCGGCGGGCAACTCCTGCTTGCTGCCACCGGCGCGCTGCACCAGTTCCAGCTGTTGCTCGGCGGCGCCGCGGCCCACCACCACCCGCCAGGGGATGCCCAGCAGATCGGCATCCTTGAACTTCACCCCGGCCCGCTCGCTGCGGTCGTCGAGCAGGGCATCAATCCCCGCGGCCTGCAGCTCGGCGTAGATCCGTTCCGCCAGGGCCGTCTGGATGGGATCGGCGCCATTGGCAATCACCACGATCACTTCGAAGGGAGCGATCGGCGTGGGCCAGCAGATGCCGTTGGCATCGTGGTGCTGCTCCACGGCGGCCTGGGCCAGCCGCGACACGCCAATGCCGTAGCAGCCCATCCACAGGGCCTCATCCACACCGGCCTCGTTGGTGAAGGTGGCCTCGAGAGCCTCGGAATACTTGCGGCCGAGCTGAAAGATGTGGCCCACCTCGATGCCGCGGCTGGCCACCAGCCGCTGACTGGCATCGTGCAGGCAGCGATCGCCGGGCTGGGCCGCCCGCAGATCCAGGCTTTCGGGAGCGGGGCAGAGGGCCGATCCCCAGGCGGCACCCAGCCGATGGCTGTCGGGGGCATTCGCCCCACACACAAAGGCCGGCAGGGCAGTCGCGGTGGCATCGGCCAGGCGCAGGAAGCGAGGCTGCCAGCTGCGGGCACCCGCCAGCAGGGCATCCGCCAGATGGGGTCCCATGAAACCGAAGGGAATGGACCCCAGCCCTTCCTTGGCGGCGGCCTCGGCGGTGAGGGGGGCGATCTCCAGCAGCACCCCGTGCTCGGCGGCGCAGCGGGCGGTGAGGGCATTGGCCAGTTTCACCTCATTGAGCTGTTGATCGCCCCGCAGGCACACCAGCACTGGCTGCTGGAGGCCATCCTCAAAGCGGGCCAGCAGCAGCAGCACTTTCACGAGCTGCGTGGGATCCAGGTTATGGGCGGCGCACAGATCCTCGATCGAGGTGTGGGCCGGGGTGCTCAGCGCTTCACCCTCGCCCGCGGCGCGGACCCCACCGGGCAGGGGCACGGCCTCGGGAGCCAGCGACACCGCCCGCTCCTGGTTGGCGGCGTAGCGGCCATCGGGGCTGGAGAGAATCAGGTCCTCGCCCGCATCGGCGGTCACCATGAATTCCTGACTGGCCGAGCCGCCGATGGCGCCGCTGTCGGCCTCCACCGCCACGGCCCGCAGACCGCAGCGGCTGAAGATGCGGCGGTAGGCGTGGTCCATGGCCGCGTAGGTCTCCCGCAGGGAAGCCTCATCGGCGTGGAAGGAATAGCCATCCTTCATGATGAATTCCCGCCCGCGCATCAGGCCAAAGCGGGGACGGATCTCATCGCGGAATTTGGTCTGGATCTGGTAGATGTTCACCGGCAATTGCCGATAGCTGCGCAGCAGATCCGCCGCCAATGCGGTGATCACCTCTTCATGGGTGGGACCCAGGCCGAGCTCACGCCCCTGGCGATCCTCCAGGTGAAACATGATGCCCTCGCCGGCGGTGTAGCCGGCCCAGCGACCGCTCCGCTGCCAGAGCTCGGCAGGCTGCAGCTGCGGCAGCAGCGTTTCCAGGGCACCGCTGGCATTGAGCTCCTCGCGCACGATGGCGGAGATCTTCTGCAGCACCCGCCACAACAGGGGCAGGTAGGCGTAGATGCCACTGCCCACACGGCGGATGTAGCCAGCCCGCAGCAGCAGCTTGTGGGAGGGAATCTCGGCTTCGGCGGGGTCGTCCCGCAGCGTCACCAGCATCAGGCGGGAGACGCGCATGGGATCCTGGGGGCACTGGAAGCCGGAAGCTATCACTGAGCTGCCTGCGGCGAGCCCCCGGGGCAATGGCCTGGTGGGCCCAACCCAGCCGGCCAACCGCTTCAGGAAGCGCCACACCCGCCACCAGGAAGCCGGGATTTTTTCCGGTGAAGCAGGGAAAAGCCTGCTAAGTTCGTGCCACGTTCCCACTTGTCGCAGCGCCGTCTCATGCCCCCCCATTCACTGGCCACCGGAATGGGTGCAGCAGCGGCGATCGCAACCTCGGGCACAGCTGCTGAAGGCGCGGCCAATTCCGCCGAAGGGGCCGAGAGCCTGATCGGCATCGACGAAGTGCAGCGCTCCCTGAATCGCTCGCGGGCCTCGGTGTATCGCTACACCAACACCGATCCGCGCAATCTCAACCCCCCCTTCAACCCGCGCAAGCTCAACCCCGAATACCGCAGCGACCAGAAAGAACCGCTGCTGTTTCACCCCAACGAGGTGGCCCGCTTCGCCCGCGATGTGCTGCGGATCAAGGAGGTCACCGTCGAGGTGCTCAACTCCCCCTCCACCGCCACCCAGCAGCTGCTGGGGGCGATCCTGGATGAACTGCGTGCAATCCGTGGCCTGCTTGACAGCGGCGAGCAACTGCCCACCAATCTCAGTGCCCGGCGTGAGCAACAGGAACAGGCCCGTCCGGCGGCCTGAATCCAAGTCAACACTGGATGCCAGACTGCATGGCAATGGACTGTGATCCCCCTCCTCGAACCGGCAAACCCAGCCCTGACGGCAGCCCCCCTGACGTCAGTCCCGTGGAGCCACCCGTTGACCAGGGCGAGGATCCCTACAGTCCAGGAAGCCTTTACCACTCAAGCGCGCCGCTGATCGGGGCCTGCATCGGCCTGCTCACCCTTGCCCTGCCCGTGGCCACCGTTCTGAGCGACCGCCCCCCGTCGTCCAGCGGAGCAGGCCAGTCCAGCGCTCCCCATGACGGTTCCGTTCGTTCCCGCAGCTTCGATGGATTTGCGCAGCCTCCAGGCCTCACCCGGACCGGGTCTGGTGAATCTGGTGGTGGAGATCCCCGCCGGCAGCAGCAACAAGTACGAATACAACGCTGAAGCAGGCCTGATGGCCCTCGATCGGGTGCTGCACTCCTCCGTGCGCTACCCCTTCGACTACGGCTTTGTGCCCAACACCCTGGCCGAGGACGGAGCGCCCCTCGACGCGATGGTGATCATGCAGGAACCAACGTTCGCCGGCTGCCTGATCGCGGCGCGGCCGATCGGCATCCTCGACATGATCGACTGCGGTGCCCACGACGGCAAGCTGCTGTGCGTGCCGGCGGCGGATCACCGCCAGCGGGAGGTGCGCAGCATCCGCCAGATCGCCCCCAACCAACTGGAGGAGGTGGCGGAGTTCTTCCGCACTTACAAGAACCTGGAGGGCCGCGTGGTGGAGATCCTGGGCTGGCTGGATGCTTCTGCCGTGCCGGCACTGCTGGAGCGCTGCATCGCCACCGCTGCCCGCCATGGCAAGACGAACCAGGGCTAGAGGCCGCGCTCCTAGGTGAGCCGCTGCAGCAGGAAACCCTCGAAGCCCAGGGCCTGAAAGATGCGGGCCGGATCGCCGAACCCGGCGGCATTCACCAGGCTGGTGAGCCGGGCCAGGCCAATCGGATGCAGGCCCTGGGTGAGGGGATCCAGCGCCTCAGCGGGATCCTTGAGCCCGCTGGCCCGCTGGAAGCCCAGCCAGGCCGCCTCCAGCTGCTGGTCGAGGGAGGGCAGCGAGGCCTGCATCAGATCCACCAGCACCAGCTGCCCGCCGGGTTGGAGGCAGCGGGCCAGGGCCGAGAGAAAGGCCAGTTTGCTGCCGTCGTCGGGCAGCGACTGCAGCACCAGCACCGAGAGGGCCCCGGCAAAGCGCCCCTGCCAGTCGGGCTGTTCGGCCAGGGGCTCCACGGTGCTCTGGCGCCAGTCAATCAATCCCTGCCCCGCCAGCCGTGCCCGGGATTCCGCCAGCATCTCGGCGCTGGGATCCACCGCCGTGAGGCGCCAATCGGGCCGCTGGGCCACCGCCTCCAGCAGCTCGGCGCCGGTGCCGCAGCCGGCCACCAACACCTCGGCGTTGGTCGCTGCGGCGGCGGGAGAGGCCGCCAGCAGCGCCACCGAGAGCCGGGCAAGGCTGCTGTAGCCGGGGATCAGCTGGCGCTGGATCTGGTCGTAGCCCGCTGGATCCACCGGGTGCCAATGCATGAATGCCCATGCTAGGCAGCGGGCCCTGCAGCGTTCCGTGTCGGCCGCCGGCGCCGCTATCCGAAATCGGCCTCCGTTAGGTAAGTTGGTCGGCGCCGAGATGCCCTGCCCGATCGTGCCCACCATCCGTTTTGAACAGGAAGGCCAGCAGGTCGGTTGCATCGAAGGGGCCAATCTGCGCAAGGCGGCGCTGGATGCCGGCATCAACCCCTACAAGGGCCTCAACAACCTCAACAACTGCGGTGGCGTGGGCCAGTGCGGCACCTGCGTGGTGGAAGTTGTGGAGGGGATGCAGAACCTCTCCCCCCGCAGCGATGTGGAGCAGGTCTACCTGGCTGACCGCCCCGCCAACTACCGCCTCAGCTGCCGCACCAGCGTGAACGGCGATGTGACCATCCGCACCCGTCCCCAGGGCGGCGTGGGCAAGGGGTCCAACAGCCTGGTGGGGGCCCTCAAGGCCCTGATCGGCAAGTGAGCCCAGCGCCTCTGCGCCTCTACAGCTATTCCAAGTGCGGCACCTGCCGCAAAGCCCTGCAATGGCTCGCCCAGCAGGGCTTTTCCATGGATGGCAGCACCGATGGCCCCGCCATCGAGCTGCTGGACATCACCACGACCCCTCCGGGTGTTGAGGACCTGCGGCAGGCCCTGGAGGCCGTGGGCCGCAAGCGCCTGTTCAACACCAGCGGCCAGAGCTACCGCGCCCTCGGGGCTGCCACGGTGGCGGCCATGGATGACGGCCAGGCCCTGGCAGCCCTGGCGGCCGATGGCCGGCTGATCAAACGCCCCTTCGCCATCACGGCCGATGGTGCCGTACTGGTGGGCTTCAAGCCGGAGGAGTGGCAGGCTGCCCTGGGCCAGGGGGGCTGGTGAGCTCATCGAGTTCATCCATCAGGGCATCGATGCCGGCCCGGTTCACCTGGGCCAGATAGGTGAGCTTGATCTCCTGCAACAGGGTGCACAGCAGCTGCTGACTGCGCTCGAGGGTGCCTCCCTGCTCCAGGGCGAGTGCCAGTTCATCCCAGAAGCGATCACCGAAGCGCTGCAACAGCTCCACCTGGCGGTTATCGCGCTGGGCGAGCCGATCGGCGGTGCTGCGGGAGAGCGCCAACAGGCGATCCACCACGCCCCGGGCCAGCTGACTGCTCAGGCCCGGAGGCAGGATCGCCCCACCGGGCAGATCGCGCATGCTCTGCTGCAGGGCATGGCCGAGCAGGGATTGCAGCTCGGGTGAGAGGCGCGGCGCCACCTGCCCCAGCACCATCGGCCCCCACAGCCGCAGCAGCTCCACCACCTCCCGCTCATCGTTGAGGCTCACGCTCTGGTGGCTGCGCAGGCTGCGGATCCAGCCGGGCCACTGGGGGGAGCGCAGCAGCGACTGGGTGCCATCCACCAGCTGCAACGCCAGCACCTCGAACAGCTCCAGGGCCAGCAGCGACACCACCGCACGACTCACGGCCGCCCGCAGGGGTTCCACGTTGATCAACCCGGTGCTGCTCAGCCGCTCCACCACCGGTGCCAGCCGCAGCAGCCGCCAGAAGGGCAACAGCAAGGGCAGATCGATCCAGCGGCGCAGCAGCGCATCCCGCCAGCTCAGGCCGGGGAAGCGGCGGCGCAGGCGCAGCACCCGCAACAGGATGTCGAGGGCGAAAACGCTCTGGAACAGCAGCAGATCAAAGCGCCAGAAGTGGTTGGTGGGCCGGCCGTTCTCATCGATCGAGCGCCAGTAGCTGGTGGCCACCAGGGGCAGCACCTGCTGCTGCCAGAAGCGGCGCTCCTGCTGCCAGGGGCGGCCGGCCAGCCACGGATCGCTGAGCAGCAGCTGGGCGGAACGCTTGGCTGAATCCTGGCCAGCCCGCTGCCGCAACCGATTCTTGATCTTCTCCAGGGTGCCCGCATTGCCGGAGGCGGCAAAGGGGTTCTCGTTGATCATCTGAACCGTGAGCTCCACCTGGCGGCGCCGCAGCTGGGCGGTGCTGGCGGCGCCCTGCGGCTGCAGCAAGGCGCGATCCAGCTGCTGGAACGCCGCCAGGTAGGCCTGGGTCTCCCGATGGGGCTCGATGCCCTTCACCGGGTCGTAGAGGGGGGTGATGTCCGGCAGGAGGGGGAGCGGCACCGCCAGGGGCAGCGACGGCAGCGGCATGAGATTGCGCTGCAGCCAGAAGGTGCGCAACGGGACGTAGGTGAGATCGAACACCACCCACACCAGATTGATGGCGGCCCAGGTGGCCACAAACCGATCCCAGTGGCGCCAGCGGTTGGAGGGAGCACCCCTCTGGGGAGACAACCAGCGGGGGCGAACCATTGGCGGCATCGGGAACAAGCCTAATCTGGCCTACTTCCTTGAAAGCCGGCAGCGGAACGCCTTGCCCGAGAACGATCAGCCATCCGAACCGGCATCCCAACCGGCCTCAGAACCGCTCTCCACACCAGCATCCCCGGCGCCCCAGACGGCCGGCACGGAGGAGAACCCCTGGGTGTTCTGGCGCGGGGTGGTGATCACCCTGGCCGTGGCCCTGGGCATCCGCCAATACGTGCTGGAGGCCCGCTTCATTCCCTCCGGCTCGATGCTGCCGGGCCTGCAGCTGCAGGATCGACTGCTGGTGGAAAAACTGACCTACCGCAGCCGCGCCCCCCGACGGGGGGAGATCGTGGTGTTTCATGCGCCCCACCACTTCGACCCGGTGCTGAAGCTGGATCACCAGGCCGGGCCCCTGCGCTGTCTGCTGGTGAACCTGCCGCTGGTGAACGCCCTGCCCGGACTGCAGGAGCCCGCCTGCGATGCCTACATCAAGCGCGTGGTCGCGGTGGCCGGCGATCGGGTGGTGGTGGACCCCCGCGGCCAGGTGAGCGTGAACGGCCGCAGGCTGAAGGAGCCCTACGTGACCAACTACTGCCCGGTGGACAACCACGGCCTCGGCCCCTGCCGCACCCTCAACACGGTGGTGCCCCCCAAGCACGTGCTCACCCTGGGGGACAACCGCGCCAACAGCTGGGATGGCCGCTTCTGGCCCGGTGGGCCCTTCCTGCCGGAGAGCGAGATCATCGGGCGCGCCTTCTGGCGCTTCTGGCCCTTCAGCAGTGCGGGAGCCCTGGAGAGCCGTGATCCCCTGCCCGGTGGTGCTGCGGCTACGGCCCCCGCCACAAGCCCGCGCTGAGGCCCGAGGCCAGCACCTGGCCGGTGAGCATGGCCTGCCGCAGGGGCTGGTTGGCCGCCAGCGGCGCCTCCCCATCCAGGGCCGGCTGCCAGCGCTGCTGCGGGTCGAACAGGATCCAATCCCAGGAGCCCACCGCCAACTGCGATCGCTTCAGGCCGAGGAAGGCTGCTGGACCGAAGCAGAGCGCTTGCCAGAGCTGCGCCACGCTCCACTGGCGCCCCACCACCAGCTCCTGCCAGAGGGCCGGCAGCACAAAGCGATGGCCGGCCACGCCGGGCTTGCGCTGGTCGAGGGGCAACAGCTGCTCCTCGGGATCCAGGGCCTGGTGATGCACGGCCACGGCGCTGAGCAGCCCCGATGCCAGCCCATCGATCAGGGCCTGGCGATCGGCCGCCCCCCCCAGGGGCGGCACCACCCGCCACCCCTCAGCGATCGGATCCAGGCTGGCGGAATCGGCCAACAGGTGCCACCAGCAGACGCTGCAGGCGGGCCGCTGGCCATCGGGCAGCGCCGCCAACTGGGCCAGCCCCTGGGCGGTGGAGAGGTTCATCAGCTGCAGCCTGCGCTCGGGCAGCAACCGCGCCAGGGCCAGCAGGTTCTGCAGTGGCACGGTTTCGCTCAGGGGCGGGTCCATGGGCCATCCGGCCCGGAGCGCCTCCACGCCCTCGCGCACCAGGCCCTGCTGGCTGAGGCTGGCGTCGCGGGGGGCCAGCAGCACCGGTGCCGCGCCCATCTCCCCCAGGCTCAGCCCCCGCTCCAACAGCGGCAGGGGCGGCAGCTCGGCACCCTCCGCCAGGCCAATGGCACCGGCCGCCAGCTGCTCGCCGTGGGGAGCCAGCTCCTGGCCGGCGCCATCACGGCTGAAACTGCCCCAACAGAGCAGCCGCAGGCGGGTGGACGCCGGCGGCAAGCCAAGGTGCTCCGGGCGATCCCGCCAACACCGGGCCTGGGGCAGCAGGGCTACGGTGCCGTAGCCGGCCGCCACGGCAGAGCGCTCCAGGCTGGCCAGGGTTTCGGCGGTGCCGGTGTGGGGATCCTCCAGCTGGGAATGGGGATCGATCAGGGCTGGCGCCAACAGCCAACCCTCGGCCGCCAGGGGCTCGAGGCCCAGGGCAGCAGCGCGGGCCAGGGATTCCGCACCGATCGCTGTGATGCGGCCGTTCTCGATCAGCACATCCCTGGGCGTGGGGGCCCGACCAGGCCCCTCCAGCAGCTGCACCTGGCGCAGCAGGTGGGTGGTCATCGGCGGTGGGGGCACGGCATCGCGCAAGTTCAGAGGGCGCCAGCCGCGGTGCGATCCAGCACGCCGCCCAGGTGGGCGGTCTGATTCAGGCACACCACCACCGGTGGCTCCTGGGCCCCGTGGGGGTAGTCGATCACGGTGACGCCACCGTTGCCCTGTTTCACGGCCCAGATGTCGGCGGGGCCCAGGCCCAGCAGGGCGCAGAGGATGGTCTTGTTCACGGCGTCGTGGGCCACCACCACGGCGGTTTCATCGGCCTGCAGGCCGGCGGCGATGGCGTTCCAGCCCCTCAAGGAGCGCTCCCACACGTCGTGGATCGTCTCGCCCTCGGGCATCTGCACCGTTTCAGGGGCCCGCTTCCAGTCGGCCAGAAGCTGGGGCCAACCGGCGGCGATCTCCTGCTCCAGCTGCCCCTCCCAGGCGCCGTGGCCGATCTCCACCAGGTGGGAAACACTGGTGAGGGGAACGCCGGGGTGGTGCTGCAGGATGCCCTCAGCGGTCTGGCGCGGACGGGACATCGAGCTGGTGTAGGCCCGATCCACACTGACGTTCTTGAGGAAAGCACCGGCAGCGGCCGCCTGGGCGCGGCCGGTGTCGTTCAGGGGAATGTCGATCTGGCCCTGGAAGCGGCCCTGGCGGTTCCAGTCGGTTTCACCGTGGCGCACCAGCAGCAACCGCGGCCCCGGCCCCTTGGCGGGGAGCCGGCTGCCACAGAGCTCCGGATGCAGGTGGGTGGTGCCATTGAGCGACTCGATCTGCACCGACACGCCACCGCCCTCGGCCGGCGAGAGGTTGAGCACCGAGAGCGAGGCGTTCTCGATCCGCAGCCGGCGGAAGCCACTGGCGGGAAGCCCCAGCAGGCTGAGCAGCAGACAGCGCAGGATGGCGTTGTGCCCCACCACCAGCACGGTCTGGGGCTCGGGCGCAGCGGGGCTGTGGGCCGCCAGCAGCTTTGCGGCAAAGCGAGCGGCCTGATCCATCAACTCGGGGATGGGGGCGTAGCTGCTGCCATCAGCCCGCTGCAGGATCAGCTGTTCGGGGTGGTGCTTCCAGATCCGGTAGGGCTCGGGGAAGCGCTGCGGCAGCTCGCTGCTGAGCAGCCCGCTCCAGGGGGCAAGATCCACCTCCAGCAGATCGTCGTCGAGCCGGGCCTCCAGGCCACCGCCATGGGCCTCCAGCAGGGCGGCGGCCGTGTCCTTGGCGCGGCGCAGCGGCGAGCTGTAGGCGGCTGTGATCGGCAGGTCGCGCAGGGCTTCCCCCGTGGCCCGGGCCTGCCTGAAGCCCTCTTCGGTGAGGGAGGAGAGATCGTCGCGCCCCTGGATGCGGTGCTCCAGGTTGAAGCTGCTCAGCCCGTGGCGAACCAGCAGAATCCGGAGGGCCACAGGCGCAGGGGCTACTGAAAATCATCGTATGGGAGCGCTCCGGCAGCTCCAACCCCAGAAGGCCAGCCAGGCCAACGGGGAGAATCGATGCCAACGGCACGGGCGTGGTGACAGCAGGCGGCAATCAGCCCCGCGGGTGGAAAGTGGCTGTGGCGCTGCTGAGCCTGGCCATCAGCCTGCTGCTCTGGCTCAACGGCTTGATCGACAGCCTGAGCCGGCCGTCGGTGGACAACGCCCTCAACCGGCGCCAGCTCGAACTGGCGGTGCTGGCCAACCCGGTGCTGCCCAAGCCGCTGCGGAGCCCGTTGGCCGGGGCGGATCCACTGGCGGCCCTCGATGAGGCCCTGAGCCGTCAGATCACAGGCGCTGAGGAGGCGGGCCAGCCGGCTGCAGCGGATCTACTGCTGGAGCGCAGCTTGCTGCTGCTGCGGCAGGGCAAGCGGCCCCAGGCGATGGCCCTGCTGGGGGAGCTGCGCCAGCGGGAGGCGTCTCCTGAACAGCGGCTGGCGCAGACCCTGGAAAGCGGCAGGCGCCTGCCGGCCCCAGAGGCCAGATCCCTGGCCAGATCCGTGAATCAGGGCCCGCTGCTGGAGCAGTGGAGCTGCCTCGGCCTGGGCGGCGATGCCCGGAGCTGCGGCGAGCAGGCCACCGCCCGCCGGGCCGCCGGCCAGCTGCTGGCGGTCAGCGTGGGGCCGGTGCTGGTGATGCTGGTGGGCATCGCCCTGCTGCTGCGGGAGCTGTGGCTGCGCTGGCGGGGCCGGGCCGCCGCGATTCCCCCGCTGGTGGGCCCAGCGCTGGGCGCCGTTGATGTGGTGCTGCTGATCGCCACCGGCTTCGTGGTGCTGGGCGAGCTGCTCACACCCCTGCTGATCACACCACTGCTCTCCCAGCTGCTGGCGGCGCTGGCGGTGGCCTCGCCGCTGCGGGAGGGGCTGTCGGTGCTGGGGCTCTACCTGGCCCTGATGGCGGCACCGCTGCTGATGCTGGCGCTGATGCTGCGGGGCCTCGGCCCGGGTCCGGAAGGGGGCTGGCTGCAGTTCCGCTGGGCACCGCTTGGGCAGAGCACACGCCGGGCCCTGAAGCTGTTTCTGATGGCGCTGCCCCTGGTGAGCCTGGTGGGCTGGCTGCAGGCCCAGATCTGGGGGGATCCCGGGGGCAGCAACCCCTTGCTGGAGCTGGTGCTCCAGAGCCACAACCTGCCCGCCCTGGCCTGCTTCGGCTTCACGGCGGTGGTGCTGGCCCCACTGTTTGAGGAAACGATCTTCCGGGGCGTGCTGCTGCCGGTGGCCGGCCGCGAGCTGGGGAACGGCTGGGGGGTGCTGATCAGTGCCGCCGTGTTCGGCGTGGCCCACCTGAGCCTGGGGGAACTGCCGCCGCTGTTCGTGTTGGGGCTGGGGCTGGGCTGGCTGCGGCTCAGCAGCGGTCGCCTCGGCGCCTGCGTGCTGATGCATGCCCTCTGGAATGCCCTCACCTTCACCAATCTCGTGGTGCTGGGCAGTTGACGGCGGCTTGCTGGCACCCCGCTGGCGTGGTTCACTTGCGCAGTTCAGCCTCTGGTTTCGTGGTAGCCGTACCGCTGCAAAGGCCCGCCGAGGGCAAACGGGCGTCGCGGCAACGGTCGCTGGAGCTGCTGCAGGGATCCCTCTCGGCCCGGCGGGTGGAGCGGCAGGCCCCCTGGCTGGGGAACCTGCATCGCATCGCCGACGGCAGCCTGGCGGGGCTCGGCCTGGCGGTGCTGGGCCTCAGCGGGCTCACGCTG
>RGNC01000351.1 GCA_010029175.1 Synechococcaceae bacterium WB8_1B_136
CCACCCGCACGTGCAGCAGGTCCTCCAGGGCCAGCTTCAGATCCATGAACTGCTCAAAGCTGGGGCTTCGGGGAAAGTCCACCAGCAGGTCGAGGTCGCTTCCTGGCCGTGCTACGCCATGCACCACAGAACCGAAAACCTGCAGCGCCGGAGCCAGTCGGCGCAGCTCGTCGAGGCTGGGAAGATAGGAGCGCTCCATGTGGTCCATCATCGCTGGTTCAGCCAAGAACCACTGAAAGCGCTCTTGCCTTTGGCCGCCCTAAGGTTCACACCCGCAGGGAGCCGCCGGTGACGCTCGAGCAGCTCAGACACTTCCTCTCGCGGGTGCAGCGTGATACCGCCCTGAAACAGCAGGTGCAGGAGGCGATCACGGCAGACGAGGTGGCGCGGCTGGCGCAGGATCTCGGCTTTTCGGTGTCCGGCAGCGACATCCTGCGCTTTTCCGGCCTGATCCCCATCAGCGCTCCATGACCCGCTACACCATCCAGCGCGATGACGGCGTCCGCGATGACATCGCCGGCCGCGTCTTCGCCAGCTACGACGAGGCCTACACCGTTCTCGAGCGCTACTACGGCGATCTCTGCTGTTCCGATGATCGAGAGTTCTACCGGATCGTGGAGGAGGTAGACGCGTCGAGCTGATCTGGCATTCCGTGACGCCCATGCCGCCACCGCCGGCCCAGCGCATCCCCGGGCGACTGCGCAGCCAGGGCCCTTTGAGCAACCCCAATGCCCTGCTGGAGCCGCTGGAGGCCGACGAGCTGGCCGGCTGGGAAGAGCGCAACCTGCTGCCCGAGGTTCCCCATCCATGAGTGAATCCGTGGGCTACCTGCTCGACAGCCACGTGCTGCTGTGGTGGTGGTTCGATCCGGAACGCCTCACTCAACCGGTGCAGGCCCTGCTCGTTGATCCAGACACCACGGTGCTGGTGAGTTCTGCCACAGTGTGGGAGCTGAGCCTGAAGCATCACCAGGGCAAATTGCCAGAGCTGGAGCAGGCCATCGGTGATCTGCCCGGACTGCTGCAGGCCGATGGCTTCCAGGCCCTGCCGATCGCCCTGGCCCATGGTCTTCGCGCCGGC
>RGNC01000352.1 GCA_010029175.1 Synechococcaceae bacterium WB8_1B_136
TCACAGTGAAGGCTTGGCCGACACCGTAAGTGCTGCCCAAGCTGTAGTTGGTGCCCGTGATAGAAGGCGCTGCGTTTGAACCTGTATCAATGTTCATGCGCAACAAGCCTTGGGTTGAGGATGAAACACCGCCGGCGTCGATGACAGAGAATTTCACCGCGTCCACGATGCCCGTGGTGTTTGTTGCTGGCATCCAGTAAATGCTCTTGGTGCTTGTGACTTGTTTATTGCTGCTGCCGTAAACCGTTGCGCCAGCTTCATTGCTGCTTGTACCAATCTTCAAGCTTTGTCCGCTGCTCAATGATTCCACTTGCAGAATCAGCGATGACGATGCGGTTTCAACATCCGACACACCCAAGTAGCTAATCAGGTTTGCGAAGGTCACTTCCTTCCAAGCGTTGCGTGTCACGCCGGTCACTGTATACGGACCAACAATCACAGGAGCGGAGTTGACGGGTGTGACGTTGACTTTCACGGTCACAGCCTGCGTGCTGTCCAGCGTTCCGTCGCTTGCTTTAATTGTGAATGCTGTTTGTGGCGAAGTTTCGTTGTCAGTTGGCGGAGTCCACAGCATAGTTTCGCCTGCGTTCAAGTATGCCGTTGCTGGCATTGTGCTTGCCGACGTGTATGCCACTCCGCCCAAGGTGAGCGTACCGCTGCTCACTGCAGTCACTTTGTACTTAACAACCTGGCCATCGGCATCTGTTGCTGGAGCTGCTGTGCTGAGAGAGCTGTAGCTAATAGGCAATGTGCCATTTTCAAGTACCGCTGTTGCCATGGTTGAAATATAGGTTGCAGACACCACCGACGCATTCCATGTCGGAGCCGAGTTGCTTGACGTGACAGTGACTGTGATATCCCATGCCGTATTCGCATAGTCGGTGCCATCGAACGGACGCACGGTCATGACTGTGAATGTGCCTTCTGCGTTGGTGGGTGGGACCCAGTAAACGCTGGTGATTGGGTTGGTTTGGCTGCCCACCGTATTTACAAGGGTATACATATTCGCAGATGTAGTTGGGTTAATCACACTGCCCGCAGTGCTGCTGCCGCTGTAGAGCGTTCCCGAAGCAACACGCT
>RGNC01000353.1 GCA_010029175.1 Synechococcaceae bacterium WB8_1B_136
GAACTGGGACATGCCCAGTTTCTTCCCAAGAATGCCGATGGACATAAGTAGGAGAGAAACGCCAGCAGGACCACCACCCCCGTGGGGATGGTGTGGCTGAATCGCGTTGCGCAGGGCGGCCGGATCAGCTCGGCTGCGGAAGCCCGATGGGCGCCCGCAGCGGGAGGGAGATTCGGTTGGGCTAGCGGCGTCGAAACAGCGGGCTGGGACTTGCTCGACCGGACCGTGCCACTGGGTGCAGCGGCGGATGCGTGGAGCAGTTTCCCGGCGGCGACTCCGATCAATGAAGACGGAGGCCGCACTGGCCGGAGGAGATCGCCACCACTGGCGATCTGGTGCAGTGCGCTGGAGGCCCGGCTAGCGGACGGGCACAGTTGCAGTTGCACAAGCGAAGATGGTACCGCACAGCCCTCCACCCCAATCCAGGAGCGAGCTGCCAGACTTCACCCCACAGCACTTCACTCCCCGCATGCCACTGCTGCTCACCGGCCGCGGTTTTCGCCAGGAGCTCGAGCGGGCCGGCGCCCTGGCGCTCTACGCCCCCCTGGAGGGCGGTGCGGAAACCCGCCTGCTCCGCCGCCTGCGGGCCGCGGGCTACCGGGCCCAGATGACCTCCGCCCGGGGCCTAGGAGACCCTGAAGCCTTCCTGCTGCAGCTGCATGGCGTGCGGCCGCCCCACCTGGGCCACCAGAGCGTGGGCCGTGGGGCCGCCGTGGGCGAGGTGCACATGGCCATGCCGCAGCTGGGCCATCTGTTCGAGGGCAGCGCACCGGTGTTGCTGTGGCTGCTGGAGGGCCAGGTGCTCTCCACCGCCGAGCTGGCGGCGCTGGTGAACCTCACCCAGCGGGAACCGCGGCTCAAGATCGTGGTGGAGATGGGCGGTGCCCGGGCCCTGCGCTGGCAACCGCTCACCTCTGTTCTCTCCCTTGCCGGCTGAGGTCAGCGCCGGCAGCTGCCGGGCCGAACGGGCCCTGGCCCGCGGCCAGTGGGTGAAGCTGATCTGCGGCGCCAGCAATCAGGATCTGGCGGCGATTGAAGACCTCTGCGCCATCTACGCCCTGGCGGGGGTGCACTGCATCG
>RGNC01000354.1 GCA_010029175.1 Synechococcaceae bacterium WB8_1B_136
GCGGCGCCATCGCGGTCGTACCAGAAGCCCACGAGCAGGTAGGAGCACATGCCCACCAGCTCCCAGAACACGTAGATCTCCAGCAGGTTCGGGCTGATGATCAGCCCCAGCATCGAGCTGCTGAACAGGGCCAGATAGGTGAAGAAGCGCACATAGCCCTTGTCGTGGGCCATGTAGCCATCGGAATAAACCATCACCAGCAGGGCGATGGTGGTGACCAGGGCCAGCATCACCGCGCCGAGGGCATCCACCCGGAAGCCCATCTGCAGGTTGAAGCTGCCGGCGCTGGCCCAGTTGAACAGCAGTTCAGTGACGCCGGCTCCTGCCAGCTGCTGGGCCAGCACGGCGTAGCTCAGCACGGCGGCGGCCCCCACGCAGCTGATCAGCAGCAGCGCCACCGGCTTGCGCAATCGGTTGATGGTGCGGTTGAAGCTGATCAGCCCCAGTCCCACCAGGCATGCCCCCGCCAGGGGCAGCACCGGAATCAGCCAGGCGAGTTCGGCGGGCGAGGGCATCCGGCGCTGGGGCAGTCGGCTCGAGTGTAGGCAGAGCGTCGCGGTGCTTCATTGCTGTGTGATCAGGTGTGGATCACCCCAGCCAGTGGGCCAGGCCCGTGCGGGCAAAGGCTGTTGACCCCGCACCGATGAAGCGGTGGGCCCACCAGAACAGGGCCACGGCGATGGCGATGCCGAGCTGGGCCGGCCGCAGGAATTCCGTCAGCACCACCTGCTGCCGGCCCTCCAGCACGGCCTTGAAGGGAATCACCGAGGTGCTGGCCTTCAGCTCCTCGAAGGCGGCGCCGAAGCGGTTGGCCAGGCGCCGATCGCCGTTCCACACGGCGAACAGGTGGTGGGCGATCAGGCCGATGCAGGTGGCCACCATGAAACTGCTGCCGATCCAGAGCAGGTGGGTGGCGCACCAGAGCACCTGCCCCACGGCCTGGGGGTGGCGGCTGATGCGGATGATGCCGGTGGCGTAGAGGCGCACCTGGGGCTTGAGAACTGCCGGGATCTCCAGCAG
>RGNC01000355.1 GCA_010029175.1 Synechococcaceae bacterium WB8_1B_136
ACACCAAGACCCTAGATGCGAGACGTGCATGGATGCATAACTTACGAGGTATTATGTATGTAACAATGAGTATTGATATCGATGATCGAACAACATGCGGATCAATCATCAGTATGGATGATGTAAGAGTAAGTGAAGTAGAACAATCACCATCAACCAATCACAGTCCATGGTCAAGAGTAACAAACTTAACATCATCATTATGGAAACGTGATAACAGCAACAAGAATAAAGATGATTACTCAATCAATCAAGATTGTCATCAAATGAATCCCATATCAAATGTCGATAGTGCTATAGTAAGAATAGGAGAAGACTTATAACATTCAATCAATTGATTACAGTATGTATGAAATATATAGAAATAGATATGTATTACATGATTACTATCAGCATCCTTATATATAAATGTAATAACGATATCAAAAGTAATACTGAAATGAAGTCAAGCTGGCAAGCTGGCATACTTTGTAAAAATAGGAGGCTGCCTGGCTGCTTCTTTTTCTTTCCCTCGTATCCGATGAATTCTGTGGCTAGTGGTGGCAGCGGAAATGAGGTAAAGATTATCATTAATATTATTGTTATTTTAAGTGATTTTAACACAAATACAAGTGATAGAAATGTTTTATTTTAATGTCGATTAGATGTATGAATGATGTTATAACTACTGATAAAAGGAAGTAGGATAGTAGTAGTTGTTTACAAGGATAATATCATTGAACATCTTAAACAGTTTTCAGCTCAAGTGTATATTACTTATTCGATCACGTATCAGCTTAATAATCAAAAGGATATTAATGATTTCAGTGTGATATTGTTGTTGCAGAAAGATGAATTGAATTTAAAGTATTCATAACATTCATTCTAACTATTCATAAACATGTCAGATGACTATCATAAAGCTATTAATGATGCCCGAATATTCACTATTGTACTTGCATCCATATCATTACTGTTTCCTTTATCAGTAGTGATCATATTGATACAGAGATATGGTACATTAGTAAGAGGTAGATCATT
>RGNC01000356.1 GCA_010029175.1 Synechococcaceae bacterium WB8_1B_136
AGCAGGTGGGTGGCCACGGTGAGATTGGCCACCAGCAGGGGGCCATGGGCCTGGCCGGCGCACCAGCCCTCCCCCTCCAGATCCGGCAAGGGTTTCCCAAACAGCAGATCCTTCAACCGCTGCTGACTCCACTCTGGCTCGCTGGCCAGGGTGGTGACCAGCGGCCCATGGATGGCGCCGCCCTGGCCCTGGGCCAGCTGGGCCCAGAGAAGGGAGGTGACATCGGAAAAGCCCAGCAGCCAGCGGTTGGCCACGGCCAGGGGCTGCTCCAGCAGACGGGCTGAACCCCAGCCGCCGCGCAGGCAGGCGAGCAAGGCGGGCTCTGCCGCCTCCGGGTCTTGGGGGTTGGGGCTGAGTTCGATGGAGCGTTCGGCGTCGCGGCCCGCCAGATAGCCCCAGCGACGCAGCGGAACCGGGCGCACCACCAGGCCCCAGCTTTCCAGGATCGCGATGCCCGCCTGCATCCGGGCGATCGCTTCTTCCCCCTCCAGGCAGGAGCTGGCGGCCACCAGATTCACCCGATCACCGGGCTGCAGTGGTTTGGGGAGGTTTGGGGCATGCATCATCAGGCCCTTCCCACCACCAGCGCGAGCAGCAAGAGCCCACCCAGCAGCACCTGGCGGTTGAAGTGCTCTCCGTAGTGCGAGCGAGGAAGCTTGGGGTTCTCCAAGGCCCGGGCTTCGCGCTGCATGCCGCCACCGGCCAGCAACCACAGGGGCCAAAACAGCCAGTTCACGCCCGCCAGCGCGGCAGCCGCACCCAGGCTGATGGCCGTGAAGGCGTAGCTGAGGCGGATGGCCAGGGGCGCCCGGGTCCCCAGGCTGAGGGCGCTGCTGCGGACACCAAGGGCCCGGTCGTCGTCACGATCGGCCATGGCATAGACCGTGTCGAAGCCGAAGGTCCAGGCCATGACGCCCAGCCAAACCAAGACCAGGGGCCAGCTGCCGCCCAGGGTTCCGGTGGCGGCCGCCCAGGGGATCAGCACGGCAAAGCCCCAGCACAGCGCCAGCAC
>RGNC01000357.1 GCA_010029175.1 Synechococcaceae bacterium WB8_1B_136
GCGAAGCGGCTCTTGTCAGCACCCTGCTTGAGGGCCGTGGCAATCGACGACATCAGGAACATCGAACGCACTCGGTAGCGGCTGACGTCACCACTGGGAGAACCCTTGAGCATTTCAGCGCTGCTCTCGCTGCTGGCCACCCGCGCCAGCGAGAGGATCGCCTGCATGCGCTGCTGGTCGCCCTTCTCGTTGCTCTCCGCCTCATCGAAGACCACAGGCACGGCATCGCAGCAGATGGTCTGGCGCAGGCCGGCTTCTGTGGTGGCGCCCACCACCACCAGGCTCAGATCCCCGAGCAGCGGCGCCACGAAGCGATCGAGGATCTGGCTCTTGCCGGAGCCGGCGCCGGCGGTGAGCCAGAGGTGGGGCCGCCAGCGCAGGGCACCGCAGATCGGAGCCAGCACCACCCAGCCCAGCAGCAGGGTGCCGGAGGCGGGCACCTCCCAGCGAAAGCGGTTGGCGATGCCCACGATCACACCTGCTTCTTGCACGGTCAGGGGCTCAACGCCGCAGGGTCCCTCCAGACGTTTGAGGCGCTGGTAGATGTGCCGCGAGCGAAAGGGTTTGGTGATCGGGTGCTCCCCCTCGGGGGTGATCAAGCGATCACCGAGGTGCAGCACGGTGCGGCCCTCATCCCACCAGGCCCCGCGGCCGCGGATGCGCTCCACCGCAAAGATCCCCATCGCGGCGGAGCTCTTGTGCAGATCACTGGCTGCAGCCGGCCAGTTCACACCGGTCCGGCTGGGGTAGAAGCTCTCCCAGTACTCCAGTGGTGCCAAGGCCACCAGGTGGGTGGCGGTGTGGCACCCCCGGGGCAGGCGGATCACCTGACCGGTGCTTGAGGGTTGATAGAAGTTCGCGTCCGCGTCGTAGCCAAGGCACTGAAAAGGCGTGCCCGGGCTTGGGGCTGCAGCAGGCGCTGTCACTGGCGAAGCAGCAGCACCATCGCCAGCAGCACCCGCGTCAGCGGGGCTCCATGGCTGGGCTGCTTTCGCCAGCTGCCGGG
>RGNC01000037.1 GCA_010029175.1 Synechococcaceae bacterium WB8_1B_136
GTTCCTGGTTTTCAACCGTCCTGAGCAGACCGCTCGGGTGTTTGAAGCCATTCGCGCTGCCAGGCCTCAGCGCCTTTATGTTGCCGCCGATGGGCCACGACCGGATCGCCCAGGTGAAGCTGAACGCTGCGCTGAGGTGCGCGCCATTGCCACAGCCGTGGATTGGCCGTGCCAACTGCAGACGTTAATGCGCGATCACAACCTGGGTTGTGGCGTTGCTGTGAGTGATGCAATCGATTGGATTCTTTCCAAGGAGGATGAAGCGATCATTCTTGAAGATGATTGCCTGCCAGCACCCTCCTTTTTTGATTACTGCACGCTTTTGCTGGAGCGATTTCGCGCTGATCAGCGTGTTGGCCAGGTCTGCGGCTTCAACCTTTTGGCGGATGCCTCTCCGCGTGCGAGCGACTATTTTCCCAGTCACTTTGGTTGGTGCTGGGGATGGGCGACATGGAAACGGGCCTGGAATTATTTCGACCCTCGCATGGGGAGTTGGCAAGCTCTGAAGCGCATGGGGCTTCATCGTCAGCATCCCTTTTATCGAGAGCGAATCAAGCTCTTTGATCTGGAGCTGAATTCGGGTCGCAAGGATGTATGGGATTACCAGTGGCACTATGCGCTTGCCAGCCAGGGGATGTTGTCGATGGTTCCCGCGGTTAACCTCATTCAGAACATTGGCTTCACGGGCGATGCCACCCACACTGTGGATCCAGACCCGCTTCGCAGCAGACCTGCGCAGGCCTTGGCGGTGGATGACGGCCTGCGCCATCCCGAGTTCATGCTTGCTGATCCAGCCTATGAACAGGCGTTGATTCGTGCTGCCCATCCAGGTCCTTGGCGTGGTTGGTTGGCCCCCAAAACGCGGCGTGTGCTGGCCAAGCTGCTTCCTCGCAGGCAATGAAAGTAGGGCTTGTTACCACCTGGGCGGAATGTGGGGCTGGCCATGTTTCCCTTGCCTACGCACGAGCTCTTGAGCAGGCCGGTTGCCAGGTTTCCATCTACGCAAGGGGTCAGTACCTGCCTGAATTGCGGTGGGGCAGCAGTGCGCTGCGGCCTTGGCCTGTCGAGAGCGACCGCAGTGTTGCGGGTCTGAGTCTTGTTGATCCCAGGCAGTTCGGTCGCTGGTTGCTGAGCTTTTCCCCCGACTGGGTGATTTTTAATGAACAGCGCGCCTGGGCGCCAGTGTTGCAGGCCAGGGCTGCCGGCGTTGCCTGTGCCGCCTATGTCGATTACTACCGGGCAGACACCGTGCCCCTCTTTCAGCTCTACGACTTGTTGTTCTGTCATACGCAGAGGCACCATGGGGTGTTTGCGGCAGATCCTCGGGCCTTGTTCATCCCCTGGGGTGTTGATCTGCACGCGTTTTCTCCTGGGCCCCGTCAGATGGCGGATCTCCCTGCATCAGAGCCGCTTGTGATTGTTCATTCAGCTGGAATGGCAGGGCCGAATGATCGAAAAGGTACGGATCTTGCGCTCCAGGCTTTTGTCGCAACCCCAGGTCCTGCTCGGTTGCTGGTGCACTCGCAACTGGCCCTTGAGCACTGGCCCCACTCCTGGCGACTGTGCCTGGAGCAGGATTCACGCATCCAACCCCTGACAGGCCCATGTCAGCCTGTTGATCTCTACCGCCAAGGTGATCTCTATCTCTATCCCAGCCGTTTGGAGGGAATCGGTCTCACCCTGCCTGAGGCCCTGGCCACCGGTTTGGCCGCCATCACCACGGCTGCACCGCCGATGTCGGAATTCGTTCACCCTGCTGAAACGGGGACATGGGTGCCGGTGCGCGACTATCGGGCTCGTTTTGATGGTTACTACTGGCCGGAGGCCTGGGTGGATCCGGCTCATCTGGCGGATGCCTTGCGGCCCTATCTGGCCGATCCTGCTCTTGCCAGACGACAAGGGCGCCTGGCAAGACAGCGGATGGAGCAGCAGCGGGATTGGTCTGTCGTTGGGCAGGCCATCCCCCAGGCCCTGGCGGGCACACCACGGCGCGTTCTTGACCCCGACCATTGTCGTGCGCTCAAGCGAGACGCTCGCCATCAGGACCGGCGCCATGAACCCCGGGTCAGGGACCTGCTTCGGGAGAGCCTGGCCACGGCATGGCGTCAAGGGCGGAGAGTTGTTGCGCGGGGTCGCCATTGATGTGCGGCCTGTTTGCCCAGTGGAGCGCAGGCGCCGTGGAGGCTGGCCCGGTGTTGGCGGTGTTGCGCAGCCGTGGGCCCGACGACCAGGGCCAATGGGTCCAGCCCGTGGCCGGCGGCATGCTGCAGCTGTTGCACAGCCGTTTGGCGATTCAGGACCTCAGCCCGGCCGGCCATCAGCCGATGCAGAGCGCTGATCAACGCTTCACGTTGGTGTTCAACGGCGAGATCTACAACGCCCCCGATCTGAGGGATCAACTGGCTTGCCAGGGCGTGCGCTTCGCTTCCCACAGCGATACGGAGGTGCTGCTGGCCGGCTTCGCCCGCTGGGGGCTGGAGCTCTTTCCGCGGTTGAACGGCATCTTTGCGCTGGCCATCTGGGATGCCAGCCGCCAGGAGCTCACCCTGGCCCGTGATCGCTTCGGCGTGAAGCCGCTGCTGTGGTGGCGCGGCCCTGAGGGCTGGGCCCTGGCTTCGGAGCTCTCCGTGCTGCGCGCCGCTGGTTTGCCCCCCCGGCCTCGGCTGGATCGGTTGGCCCTGGAGCAGTTCTGGCAGTGGGGCGCCGTGCAGGCTCCCCACACCCTGGTGGCTGGAGTGCAGGCTGTGCCACCAGGCCATTGGGCCCGTTGGCGCGCTGGTGCGCCCTCGGACAATTGGCAGCTGCAGGCCTATGTCAGCTGGCCCAGTGATCTCTACACGCCCGCAGACCTCAGCTATGGCGAGGCGGTGGCGGCTGTGGAGGCTGGCCTCGAACAGGCGGTGAACCGCCAGATGTTGGCGGATGTGCCGGTGGGGGCTTTCCTCAGTGGTGGCCTGGATTCCGCAGCCCTGGTGGCCCTGATGATGGGCCAGGCGCCCTCACCCGTGCGCACCTTCTCGCTGGGTTTTGCCGCAGACGATCTCAGCCGTGGCGTGGTGGATGAGCGCAGTTTGGCGGCCACGACGGCCCGGCATCTCGGCACCGAGCACCAGGAGGTGGTGTTGAGCCGGGCGGAGGTGCTGGCCGGGATCGACAGCTTCTGTGACGCCATCGATCAACCTTCGGTGGATGGTCTCAATACATTTCTGGTGGCTGGTGCCGCCCGAGCCCAGGGGCTCACGGTGGCAGTGTCTGGCCTGGGGGGCGATGAACTGTTTGCTGGCTATCCGGTGTTCGAGCGCGCTTGGCGCCATCACACCGCTGCCGGTGTTGGTGCAGGCCTGATGGCCCGTTTGCCCTGGCGGCTGCTCCAAAGGCTGGGCTGGGAGCATCGCCGCTTCGCCCGCGGCAGCGTTGTCGCCCTGGCAGCCCATCGGCGCCTGCACCCCGGCGCGGTGCCTTCTGTCGCTGGCACACTCCTGCCGCAGGAGGCTGCCCTTGATCCTGTGGCCCAGATCTCACGCCTGGAGCTGCGGGGCTACATGGTCAACACGCTGTTGCGGGATACGGATGCCGTCACCATGCACCACGGCCTGGAGCTGCGGGTGCCCTTCCTCGACAACGATCTTGTGGAGTTGATGTTGCGCCTGCCCTCGGCCTACAAGCTCAGGCCCGGCAGCAGCAAGCCGTTGCTCTGGGATGCCATGGCCAAGCGTCTGCCGGCCGAGCTTGGCCAGGTTCCCAAGAGGGGTTTTGAACTGCCCCTGGCCCGCTGGTTGATGGATCTCGATCCACCTTCTCTGCCTCCTGATGTGCTGGGGGCTCCCTGGCCAGACCGGATCCGGGCGGCGCGGCGGCGCTACCAACGCAAAGCTCATCGCTATCACGGGTGGTGGCAGTGGCAGGTGCTGGCCCGCTGGTTAGCGGCATGGCCTGCCCTTCTGGCTGATCCCTGGATTGCCTCCGCTGAATCGTGATGCTTCGCTCTCTCTGGCGTGCCACGGGCAAGCGTTGGTTGCGCTCCGGACAGAACTGGTTGGAACAGCAGCGCTACCGCGATCTGTTTGACAACATCTTGTCCGCTGACCATGCCGGACAAATGATCCAGTCCGCCATTCAACAGGGGGTTCCATTCTGTGCAGCCCGCATGGGGCATGTGGAGGGACGCATCCTGGGGGAAGCTCAGCTGCGCCAGGGGCGGTGGAGCCGTGCAACCCATGCTGAAGCTCATGCCAATGCTGGAATCTTTCCGGTAACGGATGCCGGACTGCACGAGTTCGCCGCTGTTTATGGAGAGGCTTTGGAGTCGGTCGATTTGCTTGGTTTCTGGCAGACAGATTATCAGGCGGCTTTGGTGTCATCCATGAAGCATGCTCCTCGGCTTTGTCCTCTTTCGGCTCTCGAACCATTCCGCCAATCTGCTCCCTGGAGCCAGGCTCTCGCCGGTTGCCGTGTGCTGATTGTTCATCCTTTTGCCCAGAGCATTGAGGCCCAGTACAGCATGCACGGCAGCGCCTTGTTTGCCGATCAACGTGTGTTGCCAGCATTTAACTTGCAGGTTGTCAAGCCTCCTTGTACGCATGCTCCGCAAACAGAAGGCTATGCAAGTTGGCTGAATGCGCTGGAGTCTCTGCAGGCGCGGGTGTTAGAAAAGTCCTTTGATGTGGCTCTGATTGGCTGCGGCGCCTATGGCTTGCCCTTGGCTGCTGCCATCAAGCGGGCTGGGCGTCAGGCGATTCATCTGGGCGGTGCTTTGCAACTGCTCTTTGGCATCAGAGGCCGCCGTTGGGATGATGATCCTGCCATTCGCTCGATGGTGAATCGCCACTGGGTGCGACCCACTGCGGAGGAAACTCCTGCATCGGCTGAATTCATTGAGAGAGGTTGTTACTGGTGATTGTCTTCGATGGGATCGAGCTGATCATTGCGTTTGCGGTTGGCTTGCATGTGCCTAAAGCGTTTAGCTTGCTTTATGGCCTCATCGCTTGTATTTCATGGCGATCGTTTCGTGATGCGCGGGCTGCTGGTTCTTCCTGGTTGGGGCCTTGGCTGAGCTGGTGGCCATCCCTGGCTGCTGTTTTCTGCTTTTCGATTGCTTATGTTTCTGGCATGCAGCATTGGGGGGTCTGGGCTTGGCAGTCAGACCGGGCTGACATTGTTAACGCCCTTTTTCTTCCAGTGCTTTGCCTCTGGGCTGGATTGCATGCAGTTCGATTTGACAGGGCCTGGCTTGTACGGATTCTTCTTGCCTATTCGCTTGGTTCGCTGATCTTTGTGCTGATTGCCTTGGCAGTCAGTCGCAGTCCCTGGTGGAATGTGGGTCAGCTTTTTCCCTCGAACAATCTGTTCGTGCCTTGGGGGCATCCACGCCTGATCAATGTGCGTTCGATCGAGCAGAATGCAGTTCCTGCTCTCGCGTTGTTGCCGGCTTCATTGTTCGAACTGATACAGGCCAGGCATGGTCGGCGTCGACTTTTATCTGTTCTCTCTCTGCTGGCTGCAGTGTTGGGAGGGTATGCACTGTGGTCATTGCAGGGGCGATTGGGATGGCTGATTCTGGTCTTGGCATCGATGCCATCTCTGGCTGCTGCCCTGCAGCTGCGTGGGGTGTGGAATGCGGGGGTGAAAAAGATTGCATGCACAATGTTTGCGGCGCTCTTCATCCTGCTGATTGTTCTGCGCCCCTGGCGAGTGAGCCTGGGTTCTGTGGGATGGTCGCAGGGATTCTGTGATGAGCGTTTGTCTCTTCATGCTGCCATCCTTCGCCATGGATATACGTCTCCTTGGGGGGGAAGACTGCTTGTTGCCCCATATCATTTATGCGATGGGTCTTCGGCAATCTTGGCTCCCAGTGGTGGCACTGTCACCATGGCTCATAATGTGGTTCTCGATATCTTTCTCGATGTAGGTTTGCTGCCTGTTTTGCTGCTCTTGGCAGGGATTTTTCCCTTGCTCATGGGGCTTGTGAGAAGTTTCTGGCTGCCTCTGAGTCGCGGGCAGTGGACTTGGCTGTTATCGGTTGGTTGGGCTTGGTTCGCTTTTATTTTCTGCGAATGGGCTTTTCAGCCTTTGCTTTACTCTGATGGGATTCTCTATTATTTTTCCTATTTTGTGATCGCTGCTTTGGCTGTGATGTCACGTCGTTCTGTTGATGAACCGGCGCGAGTGCCCTTATAATGCTTTTATGGTTGGTTCGTCGATGAAAAACGCTCTGATCACCGGCATCACCGGCCAGGATGGCTCCTATCTGGCGGAGCTGCTGTTGGAGAAAGGCTATGTGGTGCACGGCATCAAGCGCCGGGCCAGCAGCTTCAACACCGCCCGCATCGATCACCTTTACCAGGACCCCCACGAAGACGATCCGCGCCTGGTGCTGCACTATGGCGATCTCACCGATTCCACCAACCTGATCCGGATCATTCAGCAGGTGCAGCCCGATGAGATCTATAATCTTGGCGCCCAGAGCCATGTGGCGGTGAGCTTTGAGGCACCGGAATACACCGCCAACAGCGATGCTCTTGGCACGCTGCGCATCCTCGAGGCCGTGCGGATGCTGGGCCTCACCCACAAAACCCGCATCTATCAGGCCAGCACCAGCGAGCTCTATGGCCTGGTGCAGGAGATTCCCCAGAAGGAAACCACGCCCTTCTATCCCCGCAGCCCCTATGCGGTGGCCAAGATGTATGGCTACTGGATCACGGTGAACTACCGCGAGGCCTATGGCATGTATGCCTGCAATGGCATTCTTTTTAATCACGAATCACCGCGGCGCGGTGAAACTTTCGTGACGCGCAAGATCACCCGCGGTCTGGCGCGGATTGATGCCGGCCTGGAGCAGTGCCTCTACATGGGAAATCTCGATTCGCTGCGGGATTGGGGCCACGCGCGCGACTATGTGGAGATGCAGTGGCGCATGCTCCAGCAGGACAGCCCTGAGGATTTTGTGATCGCCACTGGCCGCCAGGAAAGTGTGCGCCGTTTCATCGAGCTCACCGCGGCGGAACTGGGGTGGGGGCCGATTCAGTGGCAGGGCAGTGGCCTGGAGGAAACGGGCATCCGCGGCGACACCGGCGCCGTGGTGGTGCGCATCGATCCCCGCTACTTCCGCCCAGCGGAGGTGGAAACCCTCTTGGGGGATCCCACCAAGGCCCGTGAAAAACTGGGCTGGACGCCCACCACCACCCTCGAAGAGTTGGTGGCCGAGATGGTGGCCGCCGACAAGCAAGAAGCCGCCAAGGAAGCCCTGCTGCGCCGCAAGGGTTTTGCGGTGGTGGGTTCCATGGAGAACCCGCCCACCAACCCGGAAGCGGTGGCTGCGGCCCGCAGTGGGGTGCAGGGGTGATGCGCATTAAAATGCGCAGAGAACGCGCTGTGGGCCATGCGAACCACCCTTGAACTGCCGGACCCACTGTTCGCAAGGCTGAAGGCGCGGGCCGCTAACGAGCGGGTCACGTTGAAGCAGCTTCTTCGTGTCTATGTGGAGCAGGGCCTCGCGGGCTCCACGGGGTGCAGCTCCGAGCCGACACGACGATCGGCCTCGGCTTTGCCACGGCTGGAGCCTGCTCCCCTAGGAATCCCCGGCCATCAACTCAGCAATGCCGGTTTGTTTGAACTACTGGAGCCATGATCCGTCAGGTCGATCTTCCCGATCTGAACGTTTGGCTGGCGTTGGCGTCGCCAACCCATCAGCATCATCACCAGGCACTGCATTACTGGGAGCAGCAGGCTGCTTTGCGTGTGCTGTTTTGCACGATCACCGCTTTGGGCTTGGTGCGTCTGGTGAGCCAACCGAAGCTGATGGGCTCGGCAGTCAAGACTGCCGCCGAAGCCTCGGCACTGCTGGAGGCCTTCTGCGCCCAGCCCGGCGTGGCGATCGCAGAAGACTCCGCCCAAACCCCTTGGGACATCTTCCATTCCCTGTTGCGCAGCTCTGGGTTGCCGTCTCGCCATTGCACCGATGCCTATTTGGCGGCTCTTGCCCTCGCCAACGGCTGGCGTTTGGTGAGTTTCGACCACGATTTCGGTCGTTTTGAGGGCCTGGACTGGCTGCATCTACCGTGACTGCCATGGCAACCAACTTGATTCAGCCTGCCGACCGCATCTTTGTGGCAGGCCATCGCGGTATGGCTGGCAGCGCCATCTGCCGCGCTCTGCAGCGTTCCAGCTACGCCGAGATCCTCACCGCCGGCCGCTCGGAGCTGGATCTGCTGGATCCTCAGGCTGTGCAGCGCTGGTTTGCCGAGCGCCGGCCCACGGTGGTGGTGCTGGCGGCGGCCAAGGTGGGTGGCATCCAGGCCAACGCCAGTTACCCCGCCGATTTCCTGCTGGAGAACCTCAAGATCCAGACCCATGTGATCGAAACGGCGTGGCGCTCCGGCGTTCGGCGCCTGTTGTTCCTGGGCAGCAGCTGCATCTATCCCAAGTTCGCCCAGCAGCCGATCCGCGAGGAGGCCCTGCTCACCGGCGCCCTGGAGCCCACCAATGAGTGGTATGCCATCGCCAAGATCACCGGCATCAAGCTGTGCCAGGCCCTGCGCCAGCAGCATGGCTTCGATGCCATCAGCCTGATGCCCACCAACCTCTACGGCCCGGGCGACAACTACCACTCCACCAACAGCCATGTGCTGCCGGCCCTGATCCGCCGCTTCCACGAGGCTGCCCAACGGGGCGATGCCAGCGTGACCTGCTGGGGCACCGGCAGCCCCCTGCGGGAATTCCTGCATGTGGATGATCTGGGTGAGGCCTGCGTGTTTGCCCTGGAGCACTGGGATCCCGCCAGCCCTCAGGCCCTGCGTGATGCGGCAGGTGAACCGCTGGCCTTCCTGAATGTGGGCACGGGCGTGGATCTCACCATCCGCCAGCTCGCCGAGGCCGTGGCCGAGGCCACTGGCTTCCAGGGCGACATCCACTGGGATGCCAGCAAGCCCGATGGCACGCCGAAGAAGCAGCTGGATGTGAGCCGCCTGGCCACCCTGGGCTGGAAGGCCCGCATCCCCCTGGCGGAAGGGTTGCGCAGCACCGTGGCCCTGTTCCGTGAGCAGCATCAGCAGCAGTTGGTGCGCCTCTGATGTCTGCGTCTCCCATGCGCAATCTGATCACCGGCGGCGCCGGTTTTGTGGGCTCCCACCTGGTGGATCGCCTGATGCAGGCCGGGGAGGAGGTGCTCTGCCTCGACAACTACTTCACCGGCCGCAAGGCCAACATCGCCGGCTGGATTGGCCATCCGCGTTTCGAGCTGATCCGCCACGACGTGACCGAGCCGATTCGCCTGGAGGTGGATCGCATCTGGCACCTGGCCTGCCCTGCCTCGCCAGTGCATTACCAGCACAACCCGATCAAGACAGCCAAAACCAGCTTCCTCGGCACCTACAACATGCTGGGTCTGGCGCGCAGGGTGGGGGCGAGGCTGCTGTTGGCCAGCACCAGTGAGGTGTACGGCGATCCCGAAGTGCATCCCCAGCCGGAGAGCTACCGGGGCAGCGTGAACACCATCGGCCTCCGCAGTTGTTACGACGAGGGCAAGCGCATTGCCGAAACTCTCTGTTTCGACTATCAGCGCATGCATGGCGTGGAGATCCGGGTGGTGCGGATCTTCAACACCTACGGCCCGCGCATGCTGCCTGATGACGGGCGCGTGGTGAGCAACTTCATCGTGCAGGCCCTGCGCGGCGAACCGCTCACTCTCTATGGCGATGGCTCCCAAACGCGCTCGTTCTGCTATGTGGATGATCTGGTGGAGGGATTGATCCGGCTGATGAACGGCAGCCACACCGGCCCGATCAACATCGGCAATCCCGGCGAGTTCACGATTCGCCAGCTGGCCGAAAAAGTGCGCGAAAGAATCAACCCCAACCTCGACTTCATCACCAAACCCTTGCCCCAGGACGATCCCCTGCAGCGGCAGCCGGTGATCGACCTGGCACGCCAGGAATTGGATTGGCAACCCACCGTGGCGCTGGACCAGGGCCTCGATGCCACCATCGCCTACTTCCGCGAGGCGATCGCATGAGTATCCGCACGATCTGCTGCATCGGCGCGGGCTACGTGGGCGGCCCCACCATGGCGGTGATCGCCGATCGCTGTCCCCAGATTCAGGTCACGGTGGTGGACCTCAACGAGGCCCGCATCGCCGCCTGGAACGATCCCGATCTCAGCCTCCTGCCGGTGTACGAGCCGGGGCTGGATGCGGTGGTGGGTCGCTGCCGGGGCCGCAATCTGCACTTCACCACATCCGTGGAGCCGGCGATCGCCGCGGCCGACATGGTGTTCCTCTCGGTGAACACCCCCACCAAGACCAGGGGCGTGGGGGCCGGCCAGGCCAGCGACCTGCGCTGGATCGAGGCCTCAGCCCGCCAGGTGGCCGCCTGCGCCCAGGGCCACACGATCGTGGTGGAGAAAAGCACCCTGCCGGTGCGCACCGCTGCAACAGTCACGGCCATCCTGGAGGCCGCCCAGGGGGAGGTGGCGGGCGAGGCCCAGTCCAAGACCTTTTCGGTGCTCTCCAACCCCGAGTTTCTGGCGGAGGGCACGGCCATCCGGGATCTGGAACAGCCCGATCGGGTGCTGATCGGGGGCGAAGATTCGGCTGCCATTGAGGCCCTTGCTGGCATCTACAGCCAATGGGTGGCGCCCGAGAAGATTCTGCGCACCAACCTCTGGAGCTCAGAGCTCTCCAAGCTCACCGCCAATGCCTTCCTGGCCCAGCGCATCAGCTCGATCAATTCGATTGCCGCCCTCTGCGAGGCCACCGGCGCCGACGTGCAGGAGGTGGCCCGCGCCATCGGGGCCGACAGCCGCATCGGCGCCAAGTTCCTCCAGGCGGGTCCGGGCTTCGGCGGCAGCTGCTTCCAGAAGGACATCCTCAACCTGGTGTATCTCTGCGGCCACTACGGCCTGCAGGAGGTGGCGGCCTACTGGCAGAGCGTGGTGGAGCTCAACGGCTGGCAGCAGCACCGCATCGCCCGGCTGGTGGTGGAGAGGCTGTTCGGCACCGTGACGGGCAAACGCATCGCCGTGCTCGGTTTCGCCTTCAAGGCCGACACCAACGACACCCGCGAGGCCCCGGCGATCCGCATCTGCCACGATCTGCTGGAGGAAGGCGCTCAGCTGGCCCTCTACGACCCCAAGGTGAGTGAGGCCCAGATCCAGGCCGACCTGGGCGAGGGCAGTTGGCAGCGCAGCGAGACCGTGCTCGAAGCCGCCTGCGGAGCCGATGCCCTGCTGGTGCTCACGGAGTGGGCCGAGTTCCGCCAGCTGCCCTGGCCTGAGCTGGCCGCGGTGATGCGTAAGCCCGCATGGCTGTTCGATGCCCGCGCCATCTGCGATGCCGAGGCCGCCCGCGCCGCCGGCCTCAACCTGTGGACCGTGGGCAAGGGCTAGCGTTCACCCATGGCGCTCGCTGCTGCCCAACCCTTTGTGCCCCCGGCCATTCCCTGGCTGCAGGCTCTGCCTCTGATGGCACCTGAGGATCTGCAGCTGGGGCCAGGGCTTGATCCTCTCCTGCTGCATGGCGGTTTGCAGCGCGTGCTGGCCCTGGGCAGCGTGCTGGCCCTGGTGGCCTTTGGCTCTCGCGCCCGCGCAGAGGCACGCGGGGATTCGGATCTGGATCTGGCGGTGATCTTGGCTGAACCCCAGCTTTCACCGGAGCAGAAGGCCCTGTGGTGGGCCCGTTGCCGCGAGGCTCTTGGTTACACCGGCGTCGGGGTCGACCTGGTGGTGGTGGGCCGTGCCGATGCTGAGCACCTCAGCGGCTCCCGCTGGCATGTGCTGGGCGATGTGGCCCGTCAGGGCCGGGTGCTGTATGCCGCAGGGGGCGATGTCTCCCGCTGATGACGCTGCGCTGCTGCTGGCGATCGTGCGCCGTCACCTGCGCGCTTTGCGCCTTGGCCTCGATGAGGCCTACCCCGCCGAAGACTGGGGCTTCACGGCCCAGCAGGCCGTCGAAAAAATCCTCAAGGCCTGGATTGTGCTCAGCAATCAGCAGCCTCCCCGCGTGCACGACCTGGCGGATCTGGCCCTGGTGGCTGGACAACCGCTGGATGCCACGCTGATGGCTCTGCAGGTGTTTGCCGTTGAGGCGCGCTACGAGGAAGGCCCTTTCCCTCTGCCTGCCGATCGTTTAACGCTTTTGGCTGCGATTGAGTCCCTCTTGGAACGCTGCGAGCACTCCATTGCCCACACCACAGGCCCCTGAACCGTGAGCGCCGTTGCTCCTGTATTGGTTACCGGCGCCGCCGGCTTTATCGGTGCAGAGGTGGCCCTGCGTTTGCTGCAGCGGGGCGAGCAGGTGATCGGCATCGACAACCTGAACAGCTACTACGACCCGGCTCTCAAGCGGGCCCGGCTGGAGCGCATCGCCGCCCAGGTGGCCTCAGGCCCGTCCACCACCGCTACCGCCTGGCAGTTTCAGGCGCTGGATGTGGCCGATGGCAAGGCCATGGCGGAGCTGTTCCAGCAGGCCCGGCCGCGGGCCGTGGTGCACCTCGCCGCCCAGGCGGGGGTGCGCTATTCCCTGGAGAATCCCGGCGTCTACATCCAGAGCAATCTGGTGGGCTTTGGCCACATCCTTGAGGGCTGCCGTCATCAGGCGGTGGAGCACCTGGTGTATGCCTCCAGCAGTTCGGTGTATGGCGGCAACCGCCAGCTGCCGTTCTCCGAGCAGCAGGCCGTGAACCATCCGGTGAGCCTCTACGCGGCCACCAAGAAGGCCAACGAACTGATGGCCCACACCTACAGCCATCTCTACGGCCTGCCGGCCACGGGACTGCGTTTTTTCACCGTGTATGGCCCCTGGGGACGGCCCGATATGGCGCCGATGCTGTTCGCCCGGGCGATCCTGGCCGGTGAGCCGATCCGGGTGTTCAACCACGGCCGCATGCAGCGGGATTTCACCTACATCGACGACATTGTCGAGGGCGTGATCCGCTGCCTCGACCAGCCGGCCACCCCTGATCCGGCCTTCGATCCCCTGCGCCCCAACCCTGCCACCGCAGCGGTGCCGCACCGCCTGTTCAACATCGGCAATGCACAGCCCACGGAACTGCTGCGCTTCATCACGCTGCTGGAGCAGGCGCTGGGGCGCACCGCCATCAAGGAGTTCCAACCCATGCAACCCGGCGATGTGGAGATCACCGCCGCCGACACCTCAGCCCTGGAGGCCTGGGTGGGCTTCAGGCCCCATACCCCGCTGGAGCTGGGGCTGGAACGGTTTGCGGCCTGGGTCCGCGGCTACGACGACACAAAAAAAGCGGGCTGAAAGCCCGCTGATCAAACCATGGGAGGCCCCTGGCGCGTCAGGCGGAACCCACGCCGGTGTAGGAGCCGTAGAAGAACAGGCCCACCACGAAGATCACGGCCATGCCGCCGGCGGTGGCCACGAGCCACAGGGGCAGGGCACCTTCGGTCCAGCGGGAGCGCCAGGCAACAGCCGGGCGACCATCGGGAAGGCGATCGGGGATCCGGCCGTCAGGCAGGTTGGATTTCTTGCCGCTCATCGCAGGTGCTCCCGATCAGTTGAAGAAGTAGCTGGAGAACAGAATTCCGCAGGTGAACACGAACAGCAGGCCCAGGTAGAGGCTGGTGCGGTTCAGTTCAACAGGCAGGTTGTTCGGATTGGGGGTGCGTTGCATGGCAGCAAACCTCAGCGACGAATGAACTGCATGGCAGCCAGGGCGCCCAGGAAGAACACCGTGGGGATGCCCAGGGCATGCACCGACAGCCACCGGACCGTGAAGATCGGGTAGTTGCGGGGCGTGGTGGTGGCGGGAGACTGGGTCATGGCTTATTTCAGGCGCTGGTCGAGGGCGCTCTTGGCGTCGTAGCGCTGGCTCACCACGGGAGCCTTGGCGTCCTGGGCCTGGAAGTAGGCATCGGGACGGGGCGTGCCGAAGGCGTCGTACGCCAGGCCGGTGGATACGAACAGGAAGCCCGCCAGGAAGATGGCCGGCAGGGTCACGGCATGGATCACCCAGTAACGGATGCTCGTGATGATTTCGAAGAACGGACGTTCCCCAGTGGAGCCGGCGGCCATAGCAGCAAGCGTTCAGCTGGTGGATCCTAGGGCTGCGGTGGTGGTTGCCGGGAGCTGCCGGCCAGCATGGTTACAGAGGGAAAGGTGCCGGCCCTGGTTGGCGCGGCGCCAGCTCAGCCCACCCAGCGGAGCAGCGAGCCCCGCTCCCCGAGAACGAAGCCCTTGCCGTCCGGCAGGAAGCTGATGCGGGTGAAGTTGGTGGGCTGCTGGGCGCCCACGGCATCCTTCTGCCAGGTCTTGCCGCCATCGGCGCTGCTGAGCAGGGTGCCGCTGCCGCCGCCGGTCCAGATGGTGCCGGCCGGATCCCAGGCCATGTCGAGATAGCCGTAGCCGTTGGTGATCGGGATCACGGGCTTGTTCCAGTCCTCTGGGTTGGAGGGGTCGGGGTTGAAGCGCAGCTGGGCACCGCGGGTCACCATCCAGAGGCTGTGGTCAGGCTGGAAGCCCATGGCCTGCACCCGCTGGCTGCTCACCCGTTGATGGGGGGTCCACACCGTCTCGCCGGGGTTCCAGGTGGCGAA
>RGNC01000038.1 GCA_010029175.1 Synechococcaceae bacterium WB8_1B_136
CGCGTTTCCAATCAAGTGATGTCACCAGCGCGTGGTGACTTTCTCAGCAAGGGTCGAGAACCCCGTGAGTATAATGGTGGTTTCCAATCAAGTGATGTCACCAGCGCGTGGTGACCTTCTTACGCTTTTTCTGGCGTGTGGGCTTTTAGCCCGTTTCCAATCAAGTGATGTCACCAGCGCGTGGTGACTTGGTGACAAAAATGTTCATAGGATACCAACTTCTTTCAAGGTTTCCAATCAAGTGATGTCACCAGCGCGTGGTGACCGCGGCTCCGAAGAGCGTTGTGTGGCAGGGGCTTTGGAGCTTGTCTGCGCGCACCGCCATCATCGCCCACCAGATTTCCCTTGGCAAGCGTCCCTGACCGGTGCAAATCCTCTGCGCCGCAAGCCAGCGCGCAGGATCACGCTGCTACTGGCATTTCAGGCTTCTGTGCCACTGCGCGCTCACACCACTTTGTCTGTCCATTCCGCCACAGGCACCGCCCTGCCCATGTGAACGAGTCGGCCCCAGCTGCGATCGGGGATGGGCCAGAGCCGCAGCGAATCTTCCTCGTGGTGGATCAGGCGTTGCAGACGCCGTAGCAGACCCTGAACCTCATCGCGGCGGAGCCGACATTCAAAGACACTCCACTGCACGCGTTGGCCATAGCCCTCCAGCAGTTGGGCGATTCTGGCTCGGCGTTTGTTCGATGGGCTGTCGTAGGCCACCACCCAGTAGTGCTCTTTCTCCACAAACTCAGCGGCGCCTCGGCACGTTGAGCCCATCCACCGGGGCATACACAAAACGAACAAAGCTGCGCACCAGCCCATCCACCAGCTCCCAGCGTGGCCCCGGGCTTCCATCCGCCAGTGTTACTGGCTCCGCCATGCGTGTGGCCCAAGCCTTCAGCCAGAGCCGCCGGCCTTGATCTGTTAGATATACCCCGCCGTCACGGTGTTCGAAATCATCCTCAGCTCGCAATTGCCTGGTTCGGATCAGCCACACGTTCAGCGGATCCACCAGCAGGGTTCGCAAGGGCTCAATCAGATCGGAGATCAGCGCCGGATGTCGTGCTGATCCCACGTGCAACACCCCCACATAGGGGTCGAGGCCCCGGAGCTCTACCCGAGTGAACAGGCCATTCCAGAGCACACCGGCGCCAAAACCGCAGAGGGCATCGAAGGGCGTTGTTGGTGGGCGCCGATGGCGCCCCATGAACTGGAAGCCATCCGCCTCCAGCAGCAGCCCCAGGGCCCGGTAGTACTCCTGGGCCGCATTGCCCTCCAGGCCTCGCAGCCGTTCGCTGTTGCCGGCCCGGCGGATCTGTTGCTCATGCCAACCCAGCCGCTCGATGCTGCTGGCCACCAGGTCGCGTCGTTCGCGGCGTGTCATCCGCTGCAGCAGCACCCGGCCATTGCCCACCTTGCCGGCAATCAGGCTGATGGCCGCCTGGAGCTGCTCACCTTCCGAGAGAGTGAGCTGATAACGGGATCGATGCCGGTAGCCCGCATCAATCGGGTGGGCCCTGCCCAGGCACCAGCCCTGGTGCGAGAGGTAGGCGATGGGCACCCCACGCCGTAGGCAAGCCTTCACCAGCGGAGTACTGAGCTGGATGTTGCCCATCACCAGGATCTGATCCAACAGGGGTAGGCGGATCCGCTCGAGTTCCTCGCCGCCCTGGCTAACCACCACTTGCTCACCATCGATGCCGGCGCTGCCATGGCTGCGCATCAGGTAGAGGCTGCGCATCAGCTGCCCCGCATCCGCTTGCGCTCGGCCTGTAGCTGGCCATTAGCCCGGCCGATGCTTGTTGCACCGATCACTGGGGGTTCTTCGCTCCTCCCAGGCCCCCTTTGGGTCGTGTCCAGCCAGGCCAAGAGACGATCTCCGGCGGCACAGCAGCCATAGGTGCTCAGCGTGATCAGCAGCGTGAGGGTGATCACCGCGGCCAATCCCAGGGGCGCAATCAGCAGCACAACCAGGCTGATCCCGCCATTCACCGCACTGACCCCCACACGCACCAATCGACGCTGACGCCACTGGAGGACATCCATCGCGAACCTTGCCTACGTCCCGTCAGATTCCTCCACCTCGCCGCGAGACGCGGCCCGCCCCGTGCGAATCACGAATCATCAACGGTGAGTTATGCAGGTTCTGCATAACTCTGGGGATCGAGCCCATGGTCGAGAGGAATACCCCAGATACGAGCCACACACTCCAGACCCTGCTATGACAACTGGTGTGGCCACATCGGTTTATGGTCAGTGCCCTGCAGTCCATGCCCGCGCAACCCCTTGGCGCCATAGCTGGGAAAGATGGACTAGGTAACAATCTCTTTACAGTTGTTACCTTTGCCCCGGTTCAGGGCTTTATCGGCTCCTCGCGCAAGTTGCGCGACCTCTACGGCAGTTCCCTGCTGCTCTCCGTGCTCGCCAAGGCGATCGCCGGTGACGCCAGCGAGCGAGGCTTTGAGGTGCTCAGCCCCGCCCTCGTGAATACGGCGAGGGGCACTCCCAACCTCCTGGTGATCCGTGGCGCCTATAAAAAAGGTCATGGGCGTGATGCTCTGCAGGCGACCTGGGGGCGGATCCTGAAGGCCACTCGCCAATGGATTGAATCCAGCTTGCCCCAGTTCGAATACGACTGGGAATCGAGCTGGAAGCAGTGGCACACCCACGCCTGGGAATATTTCCATGCCCAGGGTGAAAGCATCACCCAAGCGCGGCGGCACCTGGCCCTCGCCAAGCAGGCGCGTGCATGGAGTGGCATCAACTGGACGGGGGAGAGCTCCACCCTGGCTGGCCATGACGCCATCGCCAGGCCCTTGATGGGGCAGGTTGAAGATCCGCGAAAGCTAAAACCGGCTGACGCCGACCTGCAGGCCAGGGCCTTCATTGCGGCGCTGCGCGCTCTCCCCGCCCTCGGCGAGGCTTTCGCCGGTGGAGGCGAGAGCGGAGTAGGCGGCGAGCAGCCTTCCCTGCCGGAATTGGTGAAGCGCTTGGTTACTTATCCCGTGGTGGCCAAAACAGCCTTCAGCGATGAGCGCCTGGTGGATGTGCTGCCCCGCCGCTTCGATGCGATCGCCAACTCCACAGCCGTTGCCTGGTTCATGGCCGACGGCGACGAGGTGGGGACGTATCTGCAGTCCAAGGCGGATGGTGCTGCTGAGGCCGAGGCCGAGGCGCTGAAATCATTCAGCAGCGCCATGCGCCGATGGGCGGAAGGCCTTTACGACGCCGTCCCGAAGCACACCCAACACAAGGGAACGGTGGTCTATGCCGGCGGCGACGACCTGCTTGGCGCCCTGCACGACCGCCCCGGCCCTGAAGGAAGCGAGATCGCCGAACCCCTCAGCTCTGGCGATCTCCTTGCCTGGCTGCAAGCCTTCCCATCGCTCTGGAGCCAGCACGGCCAGGGCATCACAGTGTCGATGGGCCTGGTCTATGCGAGCAGGCAGGTCCCCCAGCGGGAGGCTCTGCAGCAGGTGCGTCAGGCGGAAGCCAGCGCCAAGGCCCACGGCCGCAACCGCTTCGCCCTGCGCCTGCTGTTCTCCGGCGGGCAGGCCATCGAGTGGGTCTGCCCCTGGAGCGAACTGCCCAGGTTGATGGAGGGCTTTCGCGACCGCGACCAGCGATCAGGGCCGCAGGCCCACTGGGGCCATCTGGCCTCCGACGTCGCCGCTCTGCAGGGCAGGCGGGCACTGGGCGGCTCTGGTGCCGAAGCCCAGGCGGTGGCGCAGGGCCTCTGGAAGATCTACTTCCCCGGCCTCGAACCGCCCAAAGCCATCGATCAGCCGCTTGGCGAGTGGATCTCCGATCTGGCCCAGGTTCTCTCCCGTCTCCTCAAACCCGTTCGCCAGCAGGTGCGTGCATGAGCAGCCCGTTCCGTTACCTGATCACCCTGGAGCCCCTGGGCTTGCTCTACGCCAGCAGCGGCCGTTTTCTCTCGGCGGAGAACCTGGTGGGCCAGGCCGGTGAGCACTTCCCACCCGACAGCCCCGCCATCGCCGGGTTGATCGCCGCTCAGCTGCCACGCTCGGAGGTGAGGGTGCTCCACACCGCTGGGCCCTTCTGGCAGCGTGCCGGCGAGCTGTTCTTACCCGCTCCGCTCAACCTGCTGCAGGCGAAGGCGGAGGAATCAAGGTCCAGCCGTCAAGTCAAGGAGAGGTTGGTTTGGCAAGCCTCGGAAGACGATTCCACCCCAGGCGGCTGGAGGCCAGCCAGTGGCCGCGAACCCCCCGTCAAACCCCTGCGGGGCGGATGGCTACCCCTATCCCAGTGGTGCCAGCAAGCCCAGGTGGGCACCGAGGTGCAGGCCAACCCCTGGAAGGCTCTTCCCCATCTCCATCCCCGCCTGCGCGAGGACGAGCGGGTGAGTGCCCAGCAGGATGCCCTGTTCCTGGAACTGGCGGTAGCACTGGAGCCTGGCGTTTCCCTGGCCTACCTCAGTAGCCATGAGATTCCGGCCGGTCGCTACCGCTTCGGTGGCGAGGGCCATCTCGTGGAGCTGTGCTCCAGCCCGGTGCCGCAGGCCCTGCTGACCCTGATGGCCGAGCCCCTGTCTGGTAAGAGCTTTGCTCTGGTGACACCGGGCCTCTGGGGCGGAAGCCGACTCTCCTTGCGGGAGCCCCTGATCCACGGCCAGACCGCTGGGGTGCAGCCATGGCATCGCCATGGGCACGGACCCGCGATCCTCACCGACCGCCCCCAGCCCTGGCGCCATCGCCTCGGCGCCGGCGGCGATGGCCAGCCCCGCCTTTCCCGTGGACGCTGGGCCTTGCCGGCGGGGAGTTGTTACCACGGGCCCCCAGGCCTGGAGCTGCCCCCCTGGCCGGACTGGCCCGAGAACTGGTTCCCCAAGGAGGGTTTCAGTTTTAAGCAACTGGGCACCGGCCTGGCCCTGCCTCTCCCCTGACGTCGTCGCCCTCGTTTTCCCAGTTCACCCTGTTCTCTGACCGCCGCCCATGGTCTACGCCCGCAGTTACGGATTGATCGAAACCCTCGCTCCACTGCATGTGGGCGCCTCAGCGGGGGAGGAATCCGGCAATCTCAACCTCATCTTCCGTGATGCCTACACCCAAACCGGCATCATTCCCGGCAGCTCAATCCGGGGGCGTTTTCGGGCCGAGGCGCGCCGCAGCGAACCTCAGAGGGTCATCAGCTGGTTCGGCAGTGAGGCCGGCGCAGGCCGCGACGCCATCAGCGAAGCCCGTGTGAAGTTTGAGTACGCCTCGTTGGTGTGGCTACCCGTGTTCTCTCCAGGCCAGCCTGTGGTGTGGGTGAGCAGTCCGCGGCTGTTGGAGCGCTACCGCCGCATTGTGGATCCATCCCTGAAGCTTCCAGTGCCTTATGTGGGCAGCCCGGGGCTGCGGGGTCGGGAAACAGAAGGCGGTCAGGACAAGAAGAAAACACTGTTTTTTAACCTCGGCTTCCTTGATGTCAGCCCTGATGCAGGCCTCAGCGATTGGATTCCTGAGGGACTTGAGGATTCTCTCCCCGCTGACCGGCTGGTAGTTGTTGATGATGCTGACATCGGTGCCATTCACGACCTCGCCCTGTATCGCCAGAGTCGCGTCAAGTTGGCTGATGAGGAGAAGAAGGTAGATGGTGGTGCCTTCTTCAATGTTGAGGCTCTGCCCGAGGGTTCGATTTTGGTGTTCCCGATTGGCATTCGCCCGCCGGGGCACGACGATCCCCCCGATCGCTGGGCACCCTTCGGGCCGCGTACCAGCGTTAGTTATGGCAGTGAGCTCTACTTCGGTGGGCTCGAAAGCATCGGCTTTGGCCGCAGCCATGTGACCCTGTTTGGTGAGGAGGTGGCCTGATGGGATGGCATTCCTTTGATCTGGACCATCATGCCCAGCGGATCGTGCTGGCTGCCCGTAGGCGTGATCCCAAGAGCCTCAACCAGGCCTACAAGCTGAGGGCTACCTGCGCCTATGGCCTTGAGCGCTTCTGGGGAGAGCACTTACGGCTGAATGGAGCCAAGTCAAGCCAGGAAGATAAAAGCAAAGCTGCTTTTGTGGCGGACGTATGGAAGGCTCTATCCGTTGAGATTCTTCCTAAGGCAGGGATTCGCATACCTACCGAGTTGCTCTCCAACACCCAGAGCGAGAGGCAAATCCAGGATGTGGCTGAGCGTCTCTGGGATCTCAACTCCTACGACCGTCAGGTGGCCCTTGCGGTGCTGACCAATCTCAGCGATGCGGTGGTGTGGTGGACACAACGGCTGAAGGGAGGTGCCGACACATGAGCAAGGCTTCCAGTGTCCCCATTGAATTCAGGGCCCAGATTGATGGCCGTGCCCAGCGGCAGTACATCAAGAAGCCCAATGATCCTCCGCCCGGCTGGAAACCCGACATTCAGCGCTGGATCGATCAGTGGGTGGAGCGCATCGACCATGGGGTGCCCTTTTCCGCTGAAGGGCTTCACATCGTGGAAGCACAGATCGACTGGCGTCTGATCAGCAACAGTGGCACCGACGAGGGTGTTATTCGGCCGGTGATTGGCGCCGGGGGCTGGCCGTTGCTTCCCGGCAGCGGCATCAAGGGCCTCTTTCGCCGGGCCTGCCCTGCCGATAAGGTGCAGCGCTGGTGCGGAAGCCATTGCGCGAGCGGGGATCTCAGCCAAGGCCTGCTGCGCTTTCATGGCGCCTGGCCGGCCGATGACAGCTGGACCCAGGGTCTGCTGGACGTGGCCCATCCCCAGCAGAACTGGCAAGTAGGCTTCAAAGCTGATCAGCGTCAAAACGGCCACTCCGCCTTCGGCGTGGTGAGCCTGCATCGGCCTCTTCTGAAGATCGGTCTGAGCAGCACTCAGCCGCTTGATGATGCTGAATGGGCCTTGATCGAAGCCACCTTGAGGAAGGCTCTGGAGCGTGGCCTCGGCGGGCGGACGGTGGCGGGGTATGGCAGCTCGGGCAGGATCCAAGGTGACGTGTTGTTCCAGTGCGGGCTTGAAGGCCAGGGGCCGTCCGCCAAGTTGCTGGATGAGACCCCGGAGTTCCGCCCCACCATGTTCCGTGCCGCTATCCGTGGCATGGCGCTGCGCCTGTTCGGTGGAATCACCGATGAACTCACAACCCTCCAGGTGGTGGGGGAACTGTTCGGCTCCCTCAGCCGCGAGGAGAAACAGAACGTGGGCCTCCTGGCCACGGCCTACACCAACAGCCAGACCAGCCTTGGACGGTTCGGCTCCGGCAGCTGGGCCCAGCCTGTCTTTGCAACATCGGGGCAGTTGCAGTGGCGTCAGGCCCGCGGTTTGCGCAAGGGAGAAGATGCCTTGCTAGTGGCCGAGCTGCTGGCCCAGCTCCATGGGCTGGTGATGACGCTGGGAGGATTTGGCAGGGGCTGGCGGCGACCCGACCACCGCATTTTTCTTCCCAGTTACTACAAGAGTGGAAGACCTAGAGCGTCCATCGGGACCCACTGGCAGTGGCTCAAGCCGTCGGAGCTTCCAGAGGGCGTGCATGTTCAATCTGCAGATGACATCGAGCACCTGCTGCGTCAGGCACAGGGCACTGCCCGTCGCTGGCTGGCAGCTGTGAACCGCAAACCGGGCCATCCCGCACCTTGGCGAGAGATATTGGCTCCTGATCGTGTGGGCATCTGGGTGCGTGTGGCCTCAGATCCTGAGGATGCAGCCGCCATCACTTGGTTCCATGAAGAACCCAGGCCTGATCGAGAGGGCCTTAAGGATCCTCGGGATCTCAAGAAGACCGACATCGGCGGACGCGTGAACCTGGTTGGGCGGATCTGGAACCGCCTGCTGCCGCTGTCTGTGGAGGATGGAGGCTCCCGTCCCACATCAGCCACGGCCGGGGCGCCCTTTGCCAGACCCAGTGCGCCCGGTGGAGCCTTAGCCCGGCCGGCATCGCCAATGGCCAGACCCGCCGGTGGAGCTGCCGCTTTGGCCCGTCCGGGCAGAGCAGGTGCTGCAGCCGCAGGCTCTCGCCAGCAGCAACTCTCCGGACCTGTTTCCATCAACGCCTGGAACGGACCCTATCTGGAATCGGTGGTGCTGTTCGTTGACCCCCGTGATCAGGGCCATGGCCCCGCGCTGCGTCGTCGGCTTGACGAGGGCGGAGGTGCGGAGTTCCGTCGCGTCAAATTCACCAATCCATGACCCGCGTCCTCCTGGTGACGGTGGGTGGGAGCCCCGAGCCGATCATCCAGGCTGTGGAGGAGCACCAGCCTGAAGAGTTGATCTTCATCTGCAGCGCACCACCTTGCGCAGCTCCCAGCCTGGATCAAGTGATTGGTGCAGGCAGCCCCTGTCGCTATGTGAGCTCCGATGGCATCGAGGTGCGGCGCCCCAACTTGGTGACTCAACTGGAGATCCTTCACTTTGATCCTGAATTGCAGGTGCTGGAGCTGCCTGATCCAGATGATCTGGTCGCCTGCCATCGCAGTATTGCTGCCTTCTGCCAGGCGCTACGAGAGCGCTTCAGCGCCCTCGAACTCATCGGTGACTACAGCGGTGGCACTAAAACGATGAGCGCTGCGCTGGCCATGGTGCTATTGGAGGAGAAGGCACGGATCAGCTTGGTGCACGGTAATCGCCGCAACCTGGTGCGCATTGAGCGGAGCGAGGGAGTCCGTACAGCAGAAGTCGGTCCTATCCGCGCGCGCCAGCTCCTGTCAAATCAGCTACCCCCCTTGCTGGAGTGCCATCTGTATGACCAGGCAGCTCTGCACTTGGGAGACTTTCGGCAGCTGTACCTGGACAGTCTTGATGCTCAGACTCTGGAGTGGATCCACGAGCTTCAATCCTGCTTGGCTGTGTTGATGCACTGGGATTCCTTTGAGTGGCGGCAATCTCTCGGGGTGGCAAGCTCAACTGCCTTGCCGGAGGTTTTTCCTGAGATGTTGGCCTGGTGGCAACGGGTCCATAAAGCCCATCATTGGTTGGTGGAGCAGCAGCCGCAAACCGACGTGACTGGTTATGAGCTGGTACAGGATTTGTTGCTTAACGCAGAACGTCGTGGTCGTCGCGGCTGGTTTGATGATGCTGTCGCCAGGCTCTACCGAGCCCTCGAGTTGCTTGCGCAAACCTACATCCAACTGGAGTGCGGCTATGACCATCAGACCTTCTGGACCCATCCCGACATTCTGCGCGATAAACGAGAATGGAATGTGAGATCAGGCGTTGGTGGGCTTTATTGGTGGCTCAAGCAGCGTGAAGGCGGAGCTGGTTTGGGCGGCGCCGCAAGCCGTCAATGGTTTGTCTTGCAGGAGCTGCTCGATGCCCGCAATCACTCACTGCTAGGGCATGGTCTTACTCCGGTGAACCAGGGCCACTGGCAGGAGTTGCAAGACCGCATCAGCAATCTCGTGATGACAGCACTACGCGAACTCGGTTGTCAACAGGGTCCACCACCCCAGCAGCTTCCAGGCAGAGCTTTGCTGGACCTGCCAGCAGCTCAGCATCTTTTAGGAGTAACACGATGAGCGACGTTCTGATTGTCAGCGTGGGCAACAGTCCTGAGCCCATCATTAACTGCATTAACAGTCTCCGCCCCGAGCGGGTGGTGTTCTTCTGCTCTGAAGGAAGTCGCCAACAGATCGACAACGTGCTGACTAAGGTGCGGTTGCCAGCATTTGATCCGAAACGTGACGTGTATATCTTGCAGCAACGTCTGAAGCGAAACCAATGCGAGCAGGTCGTCAATGAACTTGACCAGCTGGATCGTGCCTACAACCAAGCACTTAACCTTATCCAGAAGGTGCGCACTGAGGCTCCCGCCTCTCAAATCTTGGTTGATTACACTGCGGGTACCAAGACTATGACCGCGGCCTTGGCTATGGCCGCAGTCGATGATACTCGAGTGCAGCTTTGTTTGACAACCAACAATCGCAGTCCAGGCACAGCATCCATTACTGGCCACAGTTCTCCGGTCGCGATTTCATTGGCTTCAATTCACGCACGCCGCTTGCTGGAGCAGCAGCTTCCCGATCTTCTTAATCGGTACGACTATGCCGCCGCACGGTTGGCGGTTAGCCGTATTCTACGACTAGCCCATCAAGACCCAGCGACAACACGCCAACTGCGTCAGCTCGAAGACCTTCTGCTGGCCTTGGATGCCTGGGATCGCTTTGATCATCGTGCTGCTCTTGAGATTCTTGGAGGCTCCACTCTTGTAGATCACCCACAAGCAAAGTCTCTTAAGGCTTCGATCAAAACAGTAATTGGTTCACGTCGCCTTATTGATAATGATGCCAGTGAGTGGGATCATTATCCCAGTCATGGTTTTGAGGTTGTCGAAGATCTTCTTCATAACGCCGAACGCCGCGCCAGCCAGGATCGTTTTGACGATGCGGTGGGCCGTTTGTATCGTGCCATGGAACTGATTGCACAGCTTGCCCTAAAGTTTGACTACGGCATAGAGACCGGTAACGTGGACTTAGAGAGGCTTCCCGAAAAGCTTCGAGATGTCTACATGGAAAAGCGTGTGCAGAAAAAGAAGTTTCGCGAAGGAAAGCCTGTCCTCGAGCTTGCCCTGCAGGAGTCTTTCGACTTGCTTGCTGCGCTCGATCATCAAATAGGCCTTGCATGGATGAGGAAGCGTAGTTATCTCGTTAGTCTGCTGAAGAAGCGAAATATGAGCCTGTTTGCGCACGGCTTTTCTCCGATTTCAATTGAGGACTGGAATCAGTTTAATGAGATATATGTCGCATTTATTGAGTCCGCTATCAATGCGAGGATTGAGGAATGGGTGCACCCTTCAGGTATGAATTCAGGACGTCTAGCCCAGCTTCCATGCTCCCTTCACGGCATTGCAATTAACCCGCACTCAGTCGCTTAACTGTAATCACCTCAGGGCATAACTCTTTGTGCCGCGCGGTGGCGTCTCTCTAGCTCTAGTTTGCCAATCACCGGGCTCATAAAATATAGTGCCGGGATGTCTTTGGCTCATGATCTCTGTCCTCGGCTCCGCTGTTGACTGTAGAAGTTTGATGTTTGAAGACGCTCGTGCTGATGCACTCACTAATCTGACCTGATTGGAGATATGAAGCTCCGTGATTTTCGTGTCTGTCTCGTTTCAGTGAAATAAGTTCCCTTGTTTAGTGTTTTCTTGTGGCAATGTCTTTGGCTTGTGCTAGCGGTGATATGCTGGTTAGGGGTTTCTAGAGTTCTTTGCGTCTGTCTGTTGCTGTGGGCGCGGAGGTGGTGTTTGCGGGTATTGCTTGGTTCGTTCTGGTGGCCATGGGTGGAGGTCGTATTTATCGGAAGCAGTACTTTTGTATGACATAGCTAACTTTCTCTGGCTTGTCTTCCATCCAGTATGCCTCGTGTTCAATCTGGGTGGATGCGGTGGATGCCTTTGTCGAGTTCTTGACGCCTTGTAGTTTGAAAGCCGGAAGGATCATGTTCTTTCTGGCTAGGCCGAATGGCTTGTATCCATTGCATAGGTGTGCCACATGCACGCCTTCGTGGTAAATGGTCTGATTGATGTAGGTGTTCAAGTCCAAATCGCTTCTGACTATGTTCTTTGTGCAGATCACGAACTTTTTGCCGAAGTCCGCGTAACCAAAAAGATCTTTGATGCTTCTGCAGTAGCCAGTGTTTTCGCTGACGGAGTATTTGGCCAGGTAAACTTGGTTGAGAATCTCCTTTGCCTGTGGGCTAAGATAGAGGAGGAATTCCATTTAACTGGCCTCCGTCAAGATCGCAAGTGGTTTTCTAGTGAGAAGCGAGCTTCTCGCCCGTAAGTCTTCGGCGGAGTTCAGGGGTGGCAGCGTGGCATTGCTCGCTGGGTTGTGTTGCGCACTCCGCCCAATGCGTGCGGTTGAGTCTGCGGAATCTGCGGTCGGTGCCGTTGATGAGAGAGGCGCATTAATGGAGAGTCGCTCCGGGATGTTGTCCGGCCTGCGCAAGCTCTGCAGCTCTTTTGCGGCCAAGTCACCACTGTTGGCGATGCAGCGGAAGCCGGCAGCGTTGAGCGCGTTGAAGGTGGGCAGCTTGAGGCTGGTCTCGCTGAGCAGAACGCTATCGGTGGGGTCGTGACAGGTTCTCATTGGGGAGCGTTGAACTGTGCTCCATTGCAGATCCTCGAGGCTGGCTGCAGGTGGTTCCTCGTGCGAACGATGGAGTTTCAGCCGTAATTCGCGGATCTGTTCCCATGGGGGGCAGGTTGGTCCTGAAGGCTGTGCAGCGTTCGCCCCCGTTTCGATGGCAGAGATGCCCACCGTGTGCATCTCCTTCTTGCCTAAGGCCCGGCGAACACTCCCGCTTGCCCCTTCACGGCCTTCAGCGGTGCGCCGTTCCAGCTCACCCGGTCGTCGGGGCCGGGGGGAGGCTCCACCGACAGCCGGAAGCGACCCGTCAGCGGCAGGCTGAGGTTGCCGCTGGCGCTGCTGAGGCTGGTGCGCACGCCGCTGGCGCTCTCCAGGCGCAGCTGCCGGGGCTGGCCCAGCTGCAGCTCCAGCAGGCCGGACGCCGCTGGGGCTGAGGCCTGACCGCGCCGCCACTGGCTGAGTGCCTGCCCTGCGGCGGCCTGCTCCAGGGGGCGCAGATCGGGATACACACGGAGCAGGGCCCGTTCGGGCCGCGGCGGTTTGGCCTGCTCCCGTGCTGGCAGTGGCGGGATTGGCCGCAGGGTGAGCAGGCCCTCGGCCGCCAGCTGCTGCTGCTGCAGGTTCACCCCATAGATCAGCCCCAGGGTCAGCAGGCCGTAGAGCAGGGTGCCCTGCCAGGTGGTGAACACATCGATCGACCCCGGCGTGAAGCGCTGCAGCAACGGCTCCCGCCGTTGGCCCGGGGAGAGGCTGCGGTCGCTGTCGGGCAGCACCGATTCCAGGCAGCCCGCGGGCAGCTCCAGGTGCCGTTCAATCAACGGCAACATGGTGCGTAGGTAGGTGGCTTCCGGCAGCCGATCCCGCCAGCCCCGCTCCAGCGCCTCCAGCACCGCCGTGCTGATGCGGGTTTCCAGGGCCAGTTGCCGCAGGCTCAGCCCGCGCTCTTCCCGCCGCTGCCGCAGACGACGGCCCGCCACCAGCAGCGGATCGGCCGGCGGCTCCTGGGGGCATGCGCCGGTGCCAACGGGCTCACGGCGCCACCAGCGGCCGAGTCGGCCCCGCGGGCGCTTGGGGGGCAGCTGGGGGGAGCGGGTCAGGGCTGGGTTGTGAGTGCCTGCCATTCTTGGCGATCGAGGCGCCGCCAGCGACCCTCGGGCAGATCTCCCAGCTGCAGCGGACCGATTGCCCTCCGCTGCAGATCCCGCACCGGATGCCCCAGCAGCGCTGCGGTGCGCCGGATCTGGCGGTTGCGGCCCTCCCCCATCTGCAGCTCCAGTTCGGTGGCCTCGGGTGTGCGCCTGAGCACCTGCAGCCCCACCGGTTGGCTGGCCTGGCCGTCGAGGGGCACGCCGGCGGCCCAGCGGTTCAGGGTTGCGGCATCGGGCCGGCCCAGCACCCACACCCGGTAGGTCTTGCGGTGGCCGTAGCGGGGATGGGTGAGCCGCAGGGTGAGCTCCCCCTGGTTGCTGAGCAGCAGGGCGCCCCGGCTCTCGGCGTCAAGCCGGCCCACCGGGTGCAGCCCGCTGCCTGCACGCAGCTCCGCCGGCAGCAGGTCGAGCACGGTCGGCCGTCCTTCGGGGTCATGGCAGCTGCAGAGCACCCCCGCCGGCTTGTTGAGCAGCAGCAGCAGCGGCTCCGGTGCCGCTGCCAGCGGCACGCCCCGCACCGTGATCCGGTCGCGGGCGGGATCGGCCCGATCCCCCAGCTGGGCCACGTTGCCGTTCACCTGCACCAGCCCCTGCCGCAGCAGGGTTTCGGCACTGCGCCGCGAGCAGAGGCCGGCGGCGGCCAGCAGCTTCTGCAGGCGATGGCCCTGCGGCGGCGGCTCCGGGGCCATGGCGATGGGCGGCGCGGTGAGCCCGAATTCTGCCGCCGGGTCACGGGGCGGATCCGCCCCAAAAAGGGTGATAGGTTTACGAAACAACTTGGTTTCGTAACCAGCGGCACCATGCCCTCCCTGCCCGTTCTTCGTTCGGATTCAGGCGCGGTTTCTGCCGGCGGCACCGATCTGGTGCGCTCCTACCTGCGGGACATCGGCCGGGTGCCGCTGCTCTCCCACGACCAGGAGATCACCCTGGGCCGCCAGGTGCAGGAGCTGATGGCGATCGAGGAGCTGCGCGAGGAGCTGCGCCTGCGCGCGGGTGGCGAGGCCCCCGCTGACGCGGAGCTGGCCCAGGCCGCCGGCCTGACGCCCCAGCTGCTGAAGAAGCGGCTGCGGGCCGGGCAGCGGGCCAAGGAGCGGATGGTGGCGGCCAACCTGCGGTTG
>RGNC01000039.1 GCA_010029175.1 Synechococcaceae bacterium WB8_1B_136
GGGGCTTGCCGTTCCAGTAGACAACGCTCACCTCCATGCCTTCCTTGAGGTATTTGCGGGTCTCGCCGATCTGCTTGGCGGTGAGGCGGGTCTCCTCGTAGGAGGCCATGTCCATGAAGACGTAGTCGTCGCCCTCCATGTAGGTGTGCTGGAGCGTGGCCTTCTCCAGCACCGCCTGGGGCATGGTCTCGCCGGCCCGGAAGGTTTTTTCCACCACGTTGCCGCTCTGCACCGCCTTGAGCTTGGTGCGCACGAAGGCCGAACCCTTGCCGGGCTTCACGTGCAGGAACTCCACGACGCGCCACACCTGGCCGTCCAGCTCAATGGTGGTGCCGGTGCGAAAGTCGTTGCTCGAGATCATTCCGGCAGAACGTGATGGCCGGATTGTACGGCTGTGCCAGAGTCCGGGCAGAGACAAGGCTGCAGCATGGTTCCGGCTCAGGCACTGGCGTTGAGGTGGGCCCGGGCGAGCCGCTGCTGCCTGGCCCTGGTCGCGAGCATCTGCCTGGCCACGGGCCTCTGGGCCGCACCGGTGAGGGCTGCCCTGCCCCCTGGCAACGCCGTCACCGACCCGGCCGCGATCCTGCGCGATGCCCTGCCGATTCAGCAGAACGATCTTCAGGAGCTGCAACATCGGCTGGAGAGCACCAGCGATGACCTGCGGGCCAAGCGCTGGACGGCCCTGGCCAGCACCGTCCAGCGCAGCCAGTCGCTGCTGAACATCCGCCGCAGCGCCATCCTCAGCAGCCTGCCGGCGGGGGATGTCAGTCGGGGCACGCAGCTGCTGGATCAACTGGAGCAGCAGCTCCAGACCCTGGCGGCCTCCAGCAGCGCCCAAAACCGCGACGCCTTCCTGGCCGACCGCCGTGCCGCCCTGACCAGCGTGGGGGAGCTGGAGGCCCTGCTGGTGGGCGACTTCCCCTTTGAGATCCCCGCGGAGTTCGCGGAGCTCCCGCGGCTGCTGGGCCGGGCCACCGTCCAGATCACCACCACCAAGGGGCCCCTCAGCGCCGTGGTGGACGGCTACAACGCACCCCTCACCGCCGGGGCCTTCGTGGATCTGGTGCAGAGGGGCTTCTACGACGGCCTGCCCTTCACCCGCGCCGAGGATTTCTACGTGCTGCAGACCGGCGATCCCAAGGGACCTGACAGCGGCTACATCGACCCCAAGACCAAGCTGGAGCGCCCTGTGCCCCTGGAGATCCGGGTGCCGGGCCAGCAGGCCCCCTTCTACAACCAGACCTTCGAGGATCTGGGACTGTTCAAGGCCACGCCGGTGCTGCCCTTCGCCACCCTGGGCACCCTGGGGTGGGCCCACTCCGACGAAGCCCTCGACGATGGCTCCTCGCAGTTCTTCTTCTTTCTCTATGAGGCCGAACTCACGCCGGCCGGCCTGAACCTGGTGGATGGCCGCTACGGCGCCTTTGGCTACGTGGTGGACGGGTTCGACGTGCTCGAGCAACTGGGGGTGGACGACGCCATCGTGAAGGCAACGGTGATCGAGGGCAGCGAGAACCTCAGGCCCCACGCCTGATCTGAGGCCATGAACCACCCCGGCGAGCGGCTCGCGGATCTGGGGGAGTGGGAACTGCTGCGGCGCCTGGCCGCCTTTGCACCTGCGGGCCAGTTCGATGACGACGCCGCCCTGCTCAACGAGCGCGAGGGACGCACCCTGGTGGTGAACACCGATGTGCTGGTGGAGGGCCTGCACTTCAGCGACGCCACCATGACGCCGGCCGATCTGGGCTGGCGGGCTGCCGCGGCCAACCTCTCGGACCTGGCGGCCATGGGCTGCCGCTCGGTGGTGGGGCTCACCGTGGGCCTGGTAGCACCGGCGTCCACCCCCTGGCGCTGGGTGGAACAGGTGTATGTGGGGTTGGATGAGGCCCTGCAGCGCTATGGCGGCACCCTGCTGGGGGGCGACTGCAGCGGCGGCGCGCAGCGGCTGCTGGCCCTCACCGCCCTGGGCCACCTGGGCCATGGCCCCATCCGCAGGAGCAGCGGGCGGCCGGGCGACCTGCTGGTGAGCACGGGCCCCCATGGCCTGAGCCGCCTGGGGTTGGCCCTGCTGCTGGGGGAATTGGCCCCGGAGGCCGTGAGTCAGGCCCTGAGGGCCCGGGCGATCGAGGCCCACCGCCGCCCCCTGCCGCGCCTCGATGCGGTGGGGGCCCTGATCCAGAGCCAGCCCCCAGGCCACACCTGGCGGGTGGCCGGCACCGACAGCAGCGATGGCCTGGTGGCCGCGGTGGCGGGCATTGCCAGGGCCAGCGGCTGCCAGGCCCTGCTGGATCACGCTGCCCTCCCCCTGGACGCCGAGCTGGCCGGGTTGCCCCAGGGCGAAGCGTGGTGCCTGGCCGGCGGCGAAGACTTTGAACTCGTGCTGGCCCTGGATCCCGGCTGGGCCAAGGCCCTGGTGGCCGCCCTGCCTGGAGCGACCTTGCTGGGCACCCTGGCAGCTGGGCAGGGTGTGGCCTGGCGCCAGGGCGACCGGCCTTTTCCAAGCTGCTGCGCCGGCTTCACCCACTTCCGTTAAGGGCCACAAAAAAGCCGCCCCGCAGGGCGGCTTCAGCTCAGTAGCCGGTCAGCTCACTTCCAATTCTTGGCAACGATCTCGGCCAGGTCCACCACACGCTGGCTGTAGCCCCACTCGTTGTCGTACCAGCAAACGATCTTGACCATGTTGCCGCCCATCACCAGGGTGAGATCGGCATCAACGATGGTGCTCTCATCGGTGCCGGCGTGATCGCTCGACACCAGCGGCAGATCGCAGTACTTGATGATGCCCTTCATGCCGTTCTCGGAGGCGGCCTTCAGCACGGCATTCACTTCCTCAGCGCTGGTGTCGCGACCAGTTTCGAACACCATGTCGCAGACCGACACGTTGGGGGTGGGCACCCGCAGGGCGATGCCGCTCAACTTGCCCTTCACCTCGGGGTACACCAGGGCCACGGCCTTGGCGGCGCCAGTGCTGGTGGGCACGATGTTCACGGCGGCGGCGCGGGCGCGGCGCAGGTCGCGGTGGGCGGCATCGAGGATGCGCTGGTCACCCGTGTAGCTGTGGGTGGTGGTCATCGTGCCCTTGACGATGCCGAAGGCTTGATCGATCGTTTTCACGATCGGCGCCATGCAGTTGGTGGTGCAGCTGGCGTTAGAGAGGATGTCCCAATCTTCGTGGCGGTATTGATCGGCGTTCACGCCCACCACAAAGGTGCCCACCTTGGCGCCCTTTCCGGGAGCGGTGAGGATCACCTTCTTGGCACCGGACTCAAAATGCTTGCTCGCGCCCACGTCGTCGTTGAAAACGCCGGTGGATTCGATCACCAAGTCGACGCCCCACTCTTTCCAGGGCAGGTTGGCTGGGTTGCGGTCATAGAAGGTCTTGATCGTCTTGCCGTTGATGACGATCGTGTCCTCGGTGGTGCTGACCTCTGCGTTGCGCAGGGGACCCAGCATCGAGTCGTACTTGAGCAGGTGGGCGTTGGTGTTGGTGTCACCGGAGCCATTGATGCCCACCACCTCGATACCGGTGTTTGCCCCACGGCTCAGCCAGCAGCGCATGAAGTTGCGTCCGATTCGGCCAAATCCATTGATCGCAACGCGCAGGGTCATGGCAGAAAGCGGGAGAAACCGCCAGGAGATGGGGATTTGGCTGCCGATCATACAGAGATCACCCGGCCGAGCCCTTAGGGGGCCGAGGCCAACGGCAGCGGCAGACAAGCGGGAGCTCCCGGCTTAGTTTCGGTGCAGGTTTGGAGAAGCCCTTGGCCCAGCAGCTCGATCGCCATCAACCTCTCCACTTCATCGGGGTTGGTGGGATCGGCATGTCGGCCATCGCCGGGATCCTGGCGGACCGGGGCTTTGCCGTGAGCGGCTCTGACCCCCGCGACAACGCCGTGTTGCAGGACCTGCGCGGACGCGGGGTGCGCGTCTTTCGCGAGCAGAGCGCCAGCACCATCGCCGCCATCCGCAGCGGCACCTCCCATGCCCCCGTGGTGGTGGTGAGCTCGGCGGTGCCTGAGTCCAACCCGGAACTGCAGGAGGCACGCCGCATCGGCCTGGACATCCGCCACCGCTCCGATCTGCTGGCTTCACTGATCGCGACCCAGACATCGATCGCCGTGGCAGGCAGCCACGGCAAAACCACCACCAGCACCCTGCTGGCGAGCCTGCTGTACGCCACCGACCACGACCCCACTGCCGTGATCGGCGGCATCGTGCCGGCCTTCGGCAGCAACGGCCGCAACGGCGATGGCCAACTGCTGGTGGCGGAAGCCGACGAATCCGATGGCTCCCTGGTGAAGTTCGAGGCCACCCTCGGGGTGATCACCAACCTGGAGCTGGATCACACCGATCACTACCCCAACCTCGACGCGCTGATCGCCACGCTGCAGCGCTTCGCCCGTGGCTGCCAGAACGTGCTGGCCAACCGCGACTGTCCGGTGCTGCGGCAGCACTTCCAGGCCCAGGCCTGGTGGTCGGTGCAGAGCTGCGATGACGTCCAGTTCGCCGCCTTGCCGCTGGAGCTCAATGGCGACAGCACCCTGGCGGCCTTCTATGAGAACGGGGTGCAGCTGGGCACATTCACACTGCCGCTGCCGGGCCTGCACAACCTCAGCAACGCCACGGCGGCCCTGGCGGCCTGCCGTCTCCAGGGTGTGGCCTTCGAGGTGTTGCGCCAGGCGGTGGAATCCCTGCAGGCGCCGGGCCGCCGTTTCGACTACCGCGGCACCTGGCGTGGCCGGCAGGTGGTGGACGACTATGCCCATCACCCCAGCGAGGTGGATGCCACCCTCGCCATGGCGCGGCTGATGGTGAGCAGTGGCCGCAGCCCCCTGCCTGCCTCGCCCCAGCGTCTGCTGGCGGTGTTCCAGCCCCACCGTTACAGCCGCACCGCCGAGTTTCTGGACGCCTTCGCCCAGGCCCTCAGCCAGGCCGATGCGGTGGTGCTGGCGCCGCTCTATGCAGCCGGCGAAACTCCGATGGCGGGCATCTCCAGCGCTGCTCTGGCGGCGGCGATTCAGCGGATTCGGCCGGAGCTGCAGGTGGAGGTGAGTGACAGCCTGGAGGAACTCACCGAGGCGGTGGCCCTCCACAGCCGCGCCGGCGACCTGGTGCTGGCCATGGGGGCCGGCGATGTGAATGGCCTCTGGGGCCGGCTGGAGCAACGGCAGCCGTGCGACCCGGCCCTGCCCCTGGCGGCCTGAACCATGGCGGGCGCAGCCGTGCCACTGGGACTGCGCCGGGCCATCGCCCTGGCCGACTTCACCACCTGGAAGGTGGGAGGACCAGCCCAGTGGTTCGGCGAGCCCGACAGCGTTGAGCAGGTGATGGCCCTGATCCAGTGGGCCAGCCACGAGGGGCTGGAGCTGCGGGTGATCGGGGCGGGCTCCAACCTGCTGGTGAGCGATGCCGGCCTGGAGGGATTGACCCTCTGCCAGCGGCGGCTGCAGGGCGCGGTGCTGGATGGGACCAGCGGCCTGGTGGAGGCCCAGGCCGGCGAGCCCATTCCCACCCTGGCCCGTCGTGCCGCCCGGGCCGGCCTCAGTGGCCTGGAGTGGTCGGTGGGGATCCCGGGCACCGTGGGGGGGGCGGTGGTGATGAACGCAGGCGCCCAGGGGGGCTGCGTGGCCGACAGCCTGGTGAGCGTGACCGTGGTGGATCCCGCCAGGGGCACCGAGCCCTTCATGGTGGAGGCGGCCGACCTGGCCTTCGCCTACCGCCACAGCCGCCTGCAGCAGGAGCCGCTGGTGGTGCTCTCCGCCCGGTTCCAGCTGGAGCCCGGCCACGACCCGGCCCGGGTGGGCGAGCGCACCAGTGCCAACCTGCACAGCCGCACCAGCACCCAGCCCTATCAACAGCCCAGCTGCGGCAGCGTGTTCCGCAACCCGGAACCCCGGAAGGCGGGCCAGCTGATCGAGGCGCTCGGACTCAAAGGGCTGAGCATTGGCGGGGCCCAGGTGTCGCCGCTGCACGCCAACTTCATCGTGAACACGGGCGGGGCCACCGCCGCCCAGATCGACCAGCTGATCGCCGAGGTGCAGCGCCGCGTGGTCGCAGCCCATGGCATCGTCCTGCATCCCGAGGTGAAGCGCCTGGGCCGCTTCGAGGGTCTGGCCCTGGCGGCCTGAGGTCAGCGCAGGCTGCCGGTTTAGCCTGCGCCCACCTGATCAGCACTGGCATGGCCGGCTTCGGACTCCCCAACTTCGGCCAGCTCACCGAGGCCTTCAAGAAGGCCCAGCAGATCCAGCAGGACGCGGCCAAGCTGCAGGAGGAACTGGACGGGATGGAGCTGGAGGGCAGCAGCAGCTGCGGCCGTGCCAGCGTGTGGCTCTCCGGCAACCAGCAACCCCTGAAGGTGCGCCTGGCTCCGGAGCTGCTGGCAGAGGGCGCCGCCGCCAGCGAGACGGCCACCCTGGAGGCCCTCAAGGCCGCCTACGAGCGCTCCACCAGCACCATGAAGGAGCGCATGGAGGAACTCACCGGCGGGCTCAACCTGAACCTGCCTGGCCTGGGCTGAGGCCGGGTTGCGGCTGATCTGGGCTGGGCCTGGGCCTGAAGCCTCACTCCTCAGCGGTTTCGCTCTGGCGCAGGCGCCGCCGGGAGGGTTGGCGCAGGCGCTGATCCAGCTGCGGCTCCCGGCGGCTGCCCCGCTGCCTGATGCCGAGATCAGCGCGCTCCCGGGTTGGGGCCGCCTGGGCCAGGGCCGTCTCCAGGCATTGCAGATAGAGGGGATAGCGATCCCAGGCCTCACCCACAGCACAGCCGGGATCCCCCTGGTGCAGGCAATTCTTGAAACGGCACCCCCCCCCGGCCAGGTGCTGGCGGATCTCCGGGAACAGCGGTGCCAGTGCGCTCGGCTCTCCGGGTAGATCCGGACGGTTGAAGCCGGGGGTGTCGGCCAGCAGGGCGCCCGCCGCCAGGGGGAAGAGCTCCACATGGCGGGTGGTGTGTCGCCCCCGCTGCAGCCGGCCCGAAACGGCACTCACCCGCAGGCACAGCTGGGGCAGCAGGGCGTTGATCAGGCTGCTCTTGCCCACGCCGGAGGGACCGCAGAGCACGGCGATGCCGGGCTGCCCCAGCCGCTGGCGCAACTGGGCGATGCCCTCACCCTGCACCACCGACACCAGCAACGGCTCGTAGCCCCACCCCTGCAGACGGTGGCGCCAGTGCTCACGCTCGTCCTGGCTGAGCAGATCGGCCTTGGTGAGCACCAGCTCCACCACCACGCCGGTGCGTTCAGCGGTGAGCAGGAAGCGGGTGAGCTGCAGGGGATCCAGCTCCGGCTGGGCCAGGGCCACCACCACCACCACCCGGCTGCAGTTGGCCACCGCCGGCCGCTCCAGCAGGCTGCTGCGGGGTGCCACTGCCGCCACCGCCCCGCGGCGCTCGGGCCAGTCGATCCCCTCCACCCGCACCCGATCGCCCACGCAGATCTGCTGGCCCGTTTTGCCCAGGCGGGTGCGCCGCACACACAGCAAGTGCTCCACGCCCTGCGGACCCGGCCGCTCCAGCTGCACCCGGCAGAAATTGGCCTCCAGGGCCATCACCAGGCCCTGGGCCTCATCCCCCACGGCGGTGGATCAGCAGGGCCACGGCACCATCGGCCAGCCGTTGCAGCTCCAGCTGGTGGCCCTCACCCCGCAGGCCCTCAGCCACCATCCGCTCCGGCTCACCAGCATCGAGTTCAACCCGCAGCAGCGCACCCGGTTCCAGCTTTTCAAGCGCCAGCTTGCTGCGGATGAAATTCAGCGGGCAGGGGGTGCCGCGCAGATCGAGCCGGGCAGCCGGCGGGGAGGAGTTCTGGATCTCGCCAGGGGGCTCATTCACCCGAACAGGCCGCCGAACAGGCCGCTCTTGTGGGGGTGCTTCTGGCCCTTCGCCGTGTGATGGCCGGCCAGCTGCTCCAACAGCTCCCGCTCCTCACCGTTGAGCTTGGTGGGCAGTTGCACCTTCACGGCGATCTGGTGATTGCCGCGGGCCACCGGATTGCCCAGCTTGGGCACCCCCTTGCCGGTGAGGGTGAGCACCGCGCCGGGCTGGGTGCCGGCCGGGATGTCCAGGGTCTCGGCGCCATCCACGGTGTCCACCTCGATCGTGTCGCCGAGGATCGCCTGGAGGTAGTTCACGATCACCTCCGAGTGAATCGTGACCCCATCGCGGCGCAGCGCGGGATGGGGCTGCACGGTGAGGAACACGTAGAGGTCGCCGGCCGGGCCGCCCCGCTGACCGGCATTGCCCTCATTGGCTACCCGCAGGCGGGTGCCGGAATCCACGCCGGCGGGGATGTTGATGCGCAGCTTCTTGCGCACCTGCTGCAGGCCCTGACCGCCGCAGGCATTGCAGGGGTCGGCGATCACCTGGCCGCTGCCCTCGCAGGTGGGGCAGGGGGCCACCTGGGTGAAACTGCCGAAGGGGGTGCGGGTGGCGCGGCGCACCTGGCCGGCACGTTTCCAGGTGACGGATCTGGATCTCCTTCTCCTGGCCGAACACCGCCTCGCTGAAGCCGATGGTGAGGTCGAAGCGAAGGTCATCGCCCTGGCGGGGACCGCGGCGCCGGGCACCGCCGCCCCCTGGGCCGCCCATGCCGCCGCCGAAGCCGCTGAAGAAGGTTTCAAACAGGTCGGCGAAGCCGCCCATGTCACCCATGTCGGGCATGCCGCCGGCGCCACCCAGGCCGGCCTCACCGAACTGGTCGTAGCGGGCGCGGGTCTGGGGATCGCTGAGCACCTCGTAGGCGCGGCCGATCTCCTTGAACTTGTCCTCGGCGCCGGGCTCCTTGTTGATATCCGGGTGGTACTGGCGCGCCAGGCGCCGATAGGCCCGCTTGAGGGTGTCGGCATCGGCATCGCGGCCGACACCCAGCAGGTCGTATCGAAGTTATCCACCACCGGCAGGATCTCGCTGAGGGTGGAGCAGGCGATCTGGATGCGCAGATCGTCCTGATCGCGGCTCTGGCGCTTGCGGAAGTTGTCGAAGTCGGCGGCGATGCGCATGTACTGGCTGCGCAGGCCGTCATGCTCGCTGCGCAGGCTGGCCAGTTCGGCCTCCAGCTCGCGGATGCGCTGGTCGGCATCAGCCGGGGCAGGGGCGTCCTGCTGGGCAGAGGCCTGCTCGCCGTCAGGGGTGGCAGCGGCCGGAGCCTCCACGCCGCTGTCAGCCGCGGGCTCGGGGCTACTGGATGCCACGTCGGAGTCCTGGGGGAACGGGGTGGCGTCGCCGCTCATGCTGACTGAACCGGAAATCTGATCTAGACATGTTGATCGGAAGGGGCTCCCACCCACAAGCGGCGGAAGCCCGCACCTCCCGGAGGCGCCTCTGCCATGACCGTGACCCCGAGCCGCCCGGTTCCCGCCGCCACCACGGCCGTGCAGCAACGGCTGGAGGTGGAGCTGCTGCTGGGGGAGGCGGTGCTGCCGGAGAGCGACCTTCGCCAGGCCGGTGCGGAACGCTGGAGCTGGCTGGACGCCTTGAGCCGGGATCGCTGCCGCGAGCTGGGTTGCCTGCCCGTGCGGCGGGGGCCTGAGGGCCTGGTGGTGGCCGTTCCCACCCACTGGGGAGCCGAGCAGCGCGAGCAGGTGCTGGCCCTGGGGTCCGAGGCCGGGGTGCCGCTGATCCTGCGGCTGGCCCTGCAATCCGACATCCAGGCGAACCTGGCGCCGGAACCCGAACCCGCCAGAACCAGCGAGCCCGCTCCTCGCCCTGAGGCCCAGGGCTCGATCCTGGAGACCATCAACCTCAAGGACGTGTCGGAGGGGGCTCCCGAGGAGGGGCCCTCGGAGCTCGACCTCGAGGGCGACATCAACGCCTCGAGCACCTCACCGATCGTGAGCCTGGTGGACAAGGTGCTGGTGCAGGCGCTCGGCAACGGCGCCAGCGACATTCACATCGAGCCCCAGGAAGACGGCCTGGTGATCCGCTTCCGCCAGGACGGCGTGCTGGAGCAGCTGGAGAAGCTCCCCAAGAACCTCGGACCAGCGGTGGCCTCCCGCCTGAAGGTGATGGCCGATCTGGACATTGCCGAGCGCCGGCTCCCCCAGGACGGCCGGATTCGCAGGCGCTACAAGGGCCGCACCTTCGACCTGCGGGTGAGCACGTTGCCCACGCGCTATGGCGAGAAGGTGTGCATGCGCCTGCTTGACAACAGCGCCACCCGTCTGGGTCTCGACAAGCTGATCACGGACCCGGCGGCCCTGGCCAGCGTGCGGGACATGGGCTCCAAGCCCTTCGGAATGCTGCTGGTGACGGGCCCCACGGGCTCCGGCAAGTCGACCACGCTCTACTCCCTGCTGGCGGAGCGCAACGACCCCGGCGTGAACATCTCCACGGTGGAGGATCCGATCGAGTACAGCCTCAAGGGCATCGCCCAGACCCAGGTGAACAGGGAGAAGGGCTACGACTTCGCCATGGCCCTGCGGGCCTTCATGCGCCAGGACCCGGACGTGCTGCTGGTGGGAGAAACCCGCGACCTGGAAACGGCGAAAACCGCCATCGAAGCAGCGCTCACGGGCCACCTGGTGCTCACCACCCTGCACTGCAACGACGCTCCCAGTGCCATCGCCCGCCTGGGGGAGATGGGGGTGGAGCCGTTCATGGTGAGTGCGTCGCTGCTGGGGATCGTGTCGCAGCGCCTGGTGCGGCGGGTGTGCCCCAGCTGCCGGGTGGCCTACCACCCCAGCGAGCAGGAGCTGGGACGCTTCGGCCTGTTTGCCAGTAACGAGCAGGCCATCACCTTCTATCGCGCCAAGCGCCAGCGCGAGGCCCACGGTGACACCTGCCCCCACTGCCAGGGACTGGGCTACAAGGGGCGGGTGGGGGTCTACGAGGTGCTGCGCATCAACGAGACCCACGCCACCGCCATCGCCCAGCAGGCCACCACCGACAAGCTGCGCAAGCTGGCCATTGAATCGGGCATGAAGACCCTGCTGGGCTACGGCCTCGATCTGGTGCGCCAGGGACACACCACCCTGGAGGAGATCGAGCGGATGATCCTCACGGATTCCAGCCTGGAATCGGAGCGGCGGGCCAAGGCCCTGCACACCATCACCTGCCTGGGATGCGGTGCCGGCATGCGCGACAGCTGGCTCGAGTGCCCGTACTGCCTCACGCCCCGCGGCGATGGCATTGCGGTGGCTTGAGCACCTCTCCAGACTGGGCCAGGGCCATCCGCTGAGCCGCACGCGCCATGGATCTCCAGATTGAAGAGCTGATGGAGGAGCTGGTGCAGGGAGGCGGCAGCGACCTGCACCTGGCCGCCGGCCAACCGCCCTACGGGCGCTTCGGCGGCAGCCTCAAGCCGATGCGCGAGCAGAAACTCAGCGAGGACCTCTGCAACCGGTTGATCTTCACGATGATCAACAACGCCCAGCGCAAGCAGCTGGAGCAGACCTGGGAACTGGACTGTGCCTATGGCCTCAAGGGGGTGTCACGCTTCCGGGTGAACGTGTATCGCCAGCGGGGCAGCTACGCGGCCTGCCTGCGGGCCCTGGGCAACTCAATCCCCAGCCTTTCCTCCCTGAACCTGCCGCCGGTGGTGGAGGAAACCAGCCGCCGACCCCGGGGGCTGATTCTGGTGACGGGCCCCACCGGCTCCGGCAAGACCACCACGCTGGCAGCCCTGCTGGATCACATCAACCACAGCCGCGCCGAACACATCCTCACCATCGAGGATCCGATCGAATTCACCTATCAGAACGACAAGAGCCTGATCCACCAGCGCCAACTGGGGGACGACACCAAGAGCTTCAGCGCCGCCCTGCGGGCCGCCCTGCGGGAAGACCCGGACGTGATCCTGGTGGGGGAGATGCGCGACCTGGAAACGATTCAACTGGCGATCACCGCAGCGGAGACCGGGCATCTGGTGTTCGGCACCCTGCACACCAGCTCCGCCTCCCAGACGGTGGACCGGATGGTGGACGTGTTCCCCGGTGATCAGCAGACCCAGATCCGGGTGCAGCTCAGCAGCTCGCTGGTGGGCGTGTTCTCCCAGACCCTGTGCAAGCGGCTCAACCCGGCGCCGGGCCAGTTCGGCCGGGTGATGGCCCAGGAAATCATGATCAACACCCCGGCCATCGCCAACCTGATCCGCGAGGGCAAGACGGCCCAGCTCTACTCCCAGATCCAGACCGGCGCCCAGATGGGCATGCAGACCCTGGAGAAAGCCCTGGCTGAACTGGTGCTGCAGGGAGCGGTGAGCCGCAGCGAGGCCCTGGCCAAGGCCGGCAAACCGGAGGAACTGGGCCGCCTGCTGGAGGGCCAGGCCGCCTGAGGCGAGCCGTGCCATGCCCACCTTCACCGCCACCTACACCACCAGAGCGGGCCAGACCCGCCAACTGCAACTGCAGGCGCCGGACGCGGCCAGCGCCCGGCGCGATCTGCGGCGCCGCGGCATCGTGGCCAGGAGCCTGGAGGCCACGGTGGAAGCCCGCCGCCAGCCCGCCAGCGCCACCACTGCCTCCACCGCCACTGCCGCTGCCTCCACGGCCGCCGGCAAGAAGGCCAACGCCTCCCTGCTGCAGCTTGATCTCGGTTCACTGCTGGAGGCCAAGCCCGGCATCCGTGAGAAGGCCCTGTTCGCCAACAAGCTGGCGGCGCTGGTGGATGCGGGGGTGCCGATCGTGCGCAGTCTGGATCTGATGGCTGGTCAGCAGCGCATGCCGCTGTTCAAGCGGGCCCTCACGGGGATCTGCGCCGATGTGAGCCAGGGGGGCAACCTGGGCACGGCCATGCGGCGCTGGCCGCAGGTGTTCGACAAGCTCACCATCGCCATGGTGGAAGCCGGAGAAACGGGCGGGGTGCTGGATGAAACCCTGCGGCGGCTGGCCAAGCTGCTGGAGGGCAACGCCAAGCTGCAGAACCAGATCAAGGGCGCCATGGGATATCCCGTGGCGGTGCTGGTGATCGCCGTGCTCGTGTTCCTGGGCATGACGATCTTTCTGATCCCCACCTTCGCCGGCATTTTTGAAGATCTCGGCGCCGAGCTGCCACTGTTCACCCAGTTGATGGTGGACCTGAGCAAACTGCTGCGCTCCTCCTTCTCGCTGCTGCTGGCCTCGGCAATCGGCCTGGGGGGATGGCTGTTCGGTCGCTACTACGCCACTCCCAGCGGCCGCCGCCGGGTGGATCAGCTGCTGCTCAAACTGCCACTGTTCGGCGACCTGATTCAGAAAACCGCCACCGCTCAGTTCTGCCGCACCTTCAGCTCCCTCAGCAGGGCCGGTGTGCCCATCCTGTTATCGCTGGAGATCGTGCAGGAAACCGCCGGCAACACGATCATTTCCGATGCCATCCAGAACTCCCGCCGCGATGTGCAGGAGGGAATTCCGCTGAGCCTCGCCCTCAGCCGCAAGCAGGTGTTTCCAGATCTGGCCCTGAGCATGCTGGCCATCGGCGAGGAAACCGGCCAGATGGACGCCATGCTCTCCAAGGTGGCTGACTTCTACGAAGACGAGGTGGAGGCGGCGGTGAAGGCCCTCACCTCCATGCTCGAACCCGCGATGATTGTGATCGTGGGGGGCATCGTGGGCTCGATCCTCCTGGCGATGTATCTACCGATGTTCTCGATCTTCGATCAGATCAAATGAGCGGGGGCCTGGCCCTCAACCAGCAGCGGCGATCGCCTGGCCGGCCAGCCACCCGGAACTCCAGCAGTGCTGGAAGTTGAAGCCGCCGGTGACACCATCCACATCGAGCAGTTCGCCCACCAGGTGCAGGCCCCGCACCAACCGGCTCTCCATCGTGGCCAGGTTCACCTCCCCCAACGGCACACCGCCCGCGGTGACGAACTCCTCGCCGAAGGGGCCCCGGCCCCCCACGGGATAAACACTGGCCCGCAGGGCCTGGATCAGGCCCTGCTGCTGCGCCCTGGTGAGATCGGCCCAGCGGCGCTCCGGCTCCACCCCCTGCTGCTGCAACAGGTGCTGCCACAGGCGGCGGCTGAGTTCGGGCCAGGGGCGAACGTTGCTGAGCTGGCGCCGGGCCTGTTCGCTCCGGCAGCTCGCAAACAGGGCCTCCAGCTCAGCCAGAGAGCGGCCACCGCTCCAGTCGAGGCTGAGGCGGCCCCGATAACCGCAGGCATGGAGGGCCCGGGCGGCGAAGGCGGT
>RGNC01000040.1 GCA_010029175.1 Synechococcaceae bacterium WB8_1B_136
CAGACCATCGCCGTGCTGGCTGGCGGCAACTACTCCGGCCTCACCTACGAGAGCGGACAGGTGCGCAACATCTATGTGCAGTCGCAGCCTGATGAACGCAGCAGTCTGGAGGATGTGCTCAGCTACTACGTCCGCAACCGGGACGGAAAGATGGTGCAGGTGTCGGAGTTTGCCTCGGCAGAGCTCACCAGTGCGCCTCCGGTGATCAGCCATTACAACCTCTATCGCACGATTCTTGTGCAGGGCGTTGAAGCGGTCGGTAAGAGCTCCGGTCAGGCGCTCACCGCGATTCAGCAGATCTTCAACAAGCTTGATTTCAACAACATCGGCTACGCCTTCACCGGCATTGCGGCGCTCCAGTTGTCTGCCGGCAGCGCCAGTGTTCTGGTGTTCGCCCTCGGTATTCTGATCGTCTATCTCGTGCTCTCAGCGCAGTACGAGAGCTACGTCACCCCCGTGATCATCCTGATGACGGTGCCATTGGCCATGCTGGGTGCGCTGGTGTTCCTCTCGATCCGCTCGATCGATCTGAACATCTATGCCCAGGTGGGCCTGGTGACTCTGATCGGCCTGGCTGCCAAGAATGGCATTTTGATTGTGGAGGTGGCCGAGCAACATCTCGAGGCAGGGATGAGCGCGCCCGATGCGGCCATGGCTGCCGCCCAGTCCAGGATGCGTCCGATCCTGATGACGGCCATCGCTTCCCTGGCGGGCTTCCTGCCCCTGGTGGTGGCTACCACCGCTGGTGCCAACAGCCAGCAGTCGCTCGGCACCGTGATCTTCGGTGGTCTGCTGGTGGCCACCGTGCTGTCGCTGGGGGTGGTTCCGCCCTTCTATGTGGCGATCAAGAACCTCGAGGAGCGTTGGTTTGGTGAGGGTGGCCGTGGAGATGAAGCCACAGCCGCTACCGTCCCCACGATTCCCGGCCGGGATTGATGTCTACAGGGATAGGTCCTCGTCAGTCGAAGCCGAGGGGGTTTGGCCTGTTTACGAGGATTGTCTATGTTCACCAGGCGATCTGCTTTGCCTTCTTCGTGGCTGGGCTGCGGTTTTTCCCGGCCCGTGGTATCGAGCAGCTCGTTCTCCCGCATCTGCTCGGAATCGCGATTTCAATTGCGGTTCTGGCTGCCATGTTTGGCGTTGCAACCAGGAAGTCGCTGAGGGCTCTCTCCTGGCTTCGTGTGATCTTGTGGGTTGGGGTTATCAAGATCTTTGTCGTTCAGCTCTGGCTGCTGGCTAAAGGAGACACGGCCTTGTTCTCCTACGTACGTGGCATGTTGATCAACGAGTTGATCGCCATTCCCCTGGCTGTGTATTGGTCGCGCCCCGTTCACTCCAGTTACCTGGCGTCCTTCAGGGGCTCGTCCCGTTCGTCGGCTGATTGAGGCTGGGCCGGTGGTTGTTCAGCCGCCACTCCGTGATGCGCTGCACAACATTGACCAGTAGCGCGGTGCTCCAACCGGCCATCAGCAGGCCATTCACCGCCAGGCCCACGCTCAACAGATGCCAGCATTCGGGCAGCACCACATCGCCGTAGCCGACCGTGGTGAAGGTCATGGCGCTGTAGTAGAAGCTGTTCTCCAGGCTGGTGAACAGGTTCAGGGCCCGCAGGAGCACCGCCCAGACGAGAATGTCGCCCACTAGGCCCAGGGCCGTGAGCCCGGCCCCCACGAGCATCGCCAGCGAACGCCGGGTGAGGTGTTGGGAGCACCAATCCTTCAGCCGCGGGCTATGGCTCAGTTCCGCAATCACCACGGTGATGCCCATCTGCCAGAGGCAGGTGAGCAGGAGCATCGCGCTGCTCATGGCCAGCAGCGCGGGGCTGCCGGGGGCGGTGCAATCGGCGGGAGCCCCGGCAGAAGCGGCAGAAGCGGCCCTGACGGAGATCGGGATCAGACAGCTGAAGACCCCCAGCAGCAACGGCATCCGGTGTTGAAAAGACCTGGGGATCGCCATCAACCGGTCGGGCAGCAGGGTCTGCGGTACAGCGCGCGCCATGGTGGCGCCAATGGTGCGGTCACGCTACGCCGTGCACGCCGGCCCACTGGGCGGGTTCAGGTGATCACGGTGGGTGCATCCATGCCGGTGCGGCTGCGGATCTCCGCCAGCTGATCGGCAGCCGTGATCAGATCGGCCAGGGCCTGCTGGGGGTCCTGCTGCAGATTGCCGGCCGGTGGCATATAGCTCTCCAGATACAGCCGCAGCGTCGCGCCCTGGGTGCCCGTGCCGGAGAGGCGGAACACCACCCGGCTGCCATCGTTGAGCAGCACCCGCAGGCCCTGGCCGGTGGTGGTGGAGCCATCCACCGGGTCGGTGTAGCTGAAATCATCGGCGCTGGCGATGGTGCGGCCCGCGAAGCTCTGGCCCGGAAGTTGCGGCAGCATGCCCTTCACGCGGTCGTAGAGACCATGGGCCCGCTCGCTGGCGATGGCCTCGTAGTCGTGGCGGGAGTAGTAGTGGCGGCCGAAACGGCTCCAGTGATCGGCCATGATCGCCGCCACCGACGTGCGCTTGCGGGCCAGGATCTGCAGCCAGAACAGCACGGCCCAGAGGCCATCCTTCTCGCGGATGTGGTTGCTGCCCGTGCCGAAGCTCTCCTCGCCGCAGAGGGTGATGCGGCCGGCATCCAGGAGATTGCCGAAGAACTTCCAGCCGGTGGGTGTTTCGAAGCAGGCAATGCCGAGCTCCTTGGCCACCACATCCACGGCGGCGCTGGTGGGCATGGAGCGGGCCACGCCGGCCAGGCCATCGGCGTAGGCGGGCACCAGGTGCGCGTTGGCGGTGAGCACCGCCAGGCTGTCGCTGGGGTTCACGAAGCAATGGCGCCCCAGGATCATGTTGCGGTCGCCATCGCCATCGCAGGCGGCACCGAAGCGGTAGGCGTCGCCCTGGAGCAGCAGCTCCGCCAGCTCATGGGCGTAGGTGAGGTTGGGGTCCGGGTGGCCGCCGCCGAAGTCTTCGCTGGGGATGCCGTTGCGCACGGTGCCGGCCGGCGCCCCCAGCAGCTGCTCGAACAGCCGCGTGGCGTAGGGGCCCGTCACCGCGTGCATCGCATCGAAGGCGATCGGGTAGTTGTCGCGCAGCAGATCGCCGATCTGGTCGAAGTCGAACAGCTTCTGCATCAGCGCCAGGTAGTCGTCGACGCCGTCGATCACCTCGACGCTCAGCGTGCCGATGCGGTGCTGGCCGGGGGCAGTGAGGGGCAGGGCTGGCGCCTCCAGGATCCTGTAGCCATCGAGGCTCCGGCTGCAGGCGTAGATGGCATCGGTCACGGATTCCGGCGCTGGTCCGCCATTGGCGCCGTTCACCTTCACGCCGAAGTCGCCATCGGGACCGCCCGGGTTGTGACTGGCGGAGAGGATGATGCCGGCGCTGGCGCCGTGCTGGCGGATCAGGTGGGAGGCGGCTGGCGTGGAGAGGATGCCGCCGGTGGTGGTGATCAACCGGCCCACGCCATGGGCAGCGGCCATGCGGCTGATTACGTCGATGGCATGGAGATTGCCGTAGCGACCATCACCCCCCACCACCAGGGTGCCGCCGCCCAGGCCGGGCACTGTGCGGAGGATCGCCTCGATGAAGCTCTCCAGGTAGTGGGGGGCCTTGAAGTGCCGACTGCTTTTGCGAAGCCCCGAGGTGCCTGGCTTCTGATCGGCGAAGGGCTGATCCAGGGCCACGTGCAGCACGCTGCTGGTCATCGGGGGAGGGGTGGTTGGCGAAAGGCTAACCGTGGTGAGCGCTGTGCTTTGTCGGCCATGACCAGCCAAGCCAGTGGCGCCCGCCATCGCTAATTTGCAGGCAAACCTGATCCGACTGCGGCCGCACCCCTGCCATGCGCCTGTCTCTGCGAAACCGTGTGTTCCCCGCCGCCGCCGGCCTGGTGCTGGGGGCCGTTGGCCTGGCGGTGGGAGTGCGCAGCAGTGCAGCCGTGATGGGTGCCGCCCGCAGCCTTCCCTACCCCCAGGCGGTGGCCACCAGCCGTGAAGCCGCCGAGGCGGTGCTGGAGCGATCAGGCCGGGAGAGCTGCCTGATCGGCAAGCTCACCAACGCCATGCTCGGCCTCTCGGCCAGCTGTGAAACGGCTGGGGAGCGCAATGGGCTGTGCGCCCTGGCCGACCGGGCTGCCGCCACCACGATCTGGACCATGGACTTCACCGACGAGACCGCCCGCCAGGTGCTGTGGCTGAGTGCCAACGGGGGGAAGTGACAGCTGAGCGGCGGCCGTTGGGGCGCCGCCTTCAGCTGGTTTGAAGCTATTTGCCCAGCTTGAAGCCACCGCCAGCGGGCTGGGGTTTGGGGGGCTCCGCTTCCACCACTTCCGTGTTGCGGCACAGCCGGCTGAGATCTTCAGCTGGTTTCGCCAGGCCATCGCGCCGCTCCAGACTGTTCACCGCCGCGGGCTTGGATCGCTCGCGGATGCTCCAGAGCTGGTCTTTGCAGGCGCTGGGAAGCCTGGGGTGATCCAGCAGCGGATCCGCCAGGGCCAGGGAGCGCTGGCAGCTGGCGGCCGTGTTCTCCCGCGCGCAGGCCAGTGCCGCCAGTTGCACCTGCCGCAGCGTGTCCTGACTGGGATAGGGCACGTAGGGAGCCGCCATCGCAGGGCCGGTTGCGATCAGCAGCAGCGCCGACGAGACGGCGCAGGCACGGTGGCGGGGCATGGGGCGTTCGGCGCGTACCCCCATCATGGTCAGACCTGATGGATGGCGCTGTTGCTGGCGTGCCGCCAGATGACGTCGAGGTCCCATTGGTGGGCTGCAGCAGCCGAGGGGATCACTTCCACTGTTCTCCCAGTTGCTCGCTCACCCCCTCATCGCCCCACTCCCGCAGCGCTGGCGCCCCCGCTGCAGCTTCCGTGCCAGCCGTGGGTTAATGCCCAGTTCCGCACCCTTCCAGAGGCGATCCATCTCACGGGTGAAGTGGGCTGCCAGCAGGGGCGAGTCGATCACCAGCAGCACCTCGTCGTTCTTGTGGGCAGCACTTGGGCTCCAGTTGAAGGAGCCTGTGATCACGGTGCGGTTGTCGATCACAGCCACTTTGTGATGCAGCTTGTCGCCGCTGGGCAGTCGCGGGATGCCGACCCCCGCCAGGGGGGCCTGCAGTGGGTGGTTGCCGGCCTCCAGCTTGCAATCCTGATCGGGCAGGGCCACCCCCAGTAGATCCAGCACTTCGGAAAACGGCCGGCTGGCGAAACCCGGATCCGCCAGCACCCGCAGCCCCACACCGCGCTGTTGCAGCTCCCGCAGGCTGTCCGCCAGCGACTGGGCCGAGAACACGAACAGGGCCAGGTCGACCTTTTGACGGGCCTCAGCCAGCACCTGGGCGATCAGCGTCAGGCCCTGGTTGGGGTCCTGGCGCCGGTGGGGGGCAAACAGCACCCGCACCCGGCTGGGCCCCACCATCACCTCCTGGGCCGGGCCTGACTGCTTGGCCAACCCGAAGCGGCTGTCCTGCGCGCCCCCCGGGCCATCGCCCCACATGGCGGCGAAGTCGGCGGCGAAGGCGGCAGCCAACGCGGCACTCTCGATGCGCAGCAGGTGGTTCACGTTGCCGCGGCTGCGGCGATCGTCGGGATCGCCGTGGATGCACGAGGGGGTGAAGTTGGTGGAGCCGGTGATCACCACCCGCCGATCGGCAATCAGATACTTGCTGTGCATCAGCGCACTGCCGGCGCTGCCGTCCTCGGTGTCGTCGATCAGGGGAACACCCGCCCGCTGCAGGATCGCCACCGCATCACCACTGGCCCGTTCCTGGGCACTGAGCTGGCCATCGTGGTTCGCATCGGCCAGGGCCATCAGCTGCCGGTGGCGATGGCGCAGGTGCGGACTCAGCTCCGCTTCGTGCTCCGCGCTCCAGGGGGTGCTGTAGGTGTTCTCCAGCACCACCCGCACCCGCAGGCCGGCCCGCTGGCGCTCCGCCAGGGCCTCGGCCACCCGCGGCAGCGACAACTCCTGAACCGCCACCAGCAGTTCCTGGCGGGCCTCCCGGATGGTCTGCAGCAGCAGCTCCTCCAGGTTGTCGCCGGCGCGGCGTTCCCCGCTGATCGGGCTGCGGTAGCTGGCCTCAGCCCGCTGGTTGAAGGCCACGCGGATGCCCTGGGGCATCGCGGGCTCCGGGCTGGCCTTCCCAAGCACCTGGCCTGTGGCTGTGCAGGCCTGCAAGGTGGCGCCCAGGGCCAGGGCCGCCAGGGCAGCGGGAATGGAGCGCACGATGGCTGTGGGGTGTCGCTGGGTTGAGCGTTCCCAGGCCGGAGCCGTTTGGTGCCTCAGCCGTGCTCCGGCAGTTCGGAGCTGCTCAGCATCGCGGCAAACCACAGGCAGCTGATCAGCACGGCGGCCAGCACCCCGGCGCCGATGCCCACCCGCACCATCAGCAGGGGCACCACCAGGGGCACCAGCAGGGTGCCCACCAGGGGTGTGAGGGCAACGATCGGCCTGGCCAGCGGCACAGGGATCAGCGAGGCCATGGGCTCAACTCAATCAGAACCACTCGGTCACAGCTTGATCGCTGGGGTTGCTGTTGTCTTCCGGTGTGTTGCGATCGAAGTTGAGTGTGATGTTGCGCTTCTGCTCGCCGTCCACGGCCACGGCTTCGATGGCGTAGAACTGCTGCCCGTCGCGGAAGGGCACCTGGATGCGGAAGGTGCCATCGCTGGACAGGGGCACTTCCTCGCCGCCGATCGTGAGCTTGGCGGACGGATCGGTGGCGCCATACACGATCAGCTCCGCATCGGCCACCAGCCAGAAGGAGCGCTGGCGCGGCGCCACCACGCCGATGCCCGATTCATTGCGGCCGCTGGCCCAGAGCCCGGCACCGGAGGCATTCAGTTCCGACAGACCCGCCTGGTCGAGTTCATGGAACGTTTCGGAGCCGCGGCCCAGGCGGCGCTGACCGGTGGTGGCGGTCTGGTAGAGCCGTTCGTGCAGGCCGTTGTCGCCACCGCTCACCGGTTGGGGAACCGCCGCGGGCACAACCGGGGTGTCGAGGGAGAAGGGCACGAACTGATCCAGGATGTGCTCGCTGGGATGGAGCGCTGGCACCCGGGCCACGGCCGAACTGGCCAGCCCGATCCAGCCTCCACCGGCCTTGCGGTAGCCCAGCTCCACGCGGTAGTCGCGGTCGCTGAGGGGCACCGGCAGGTACCACTCGGTGGCGTGGCTATCCACCACCACTTCCTGCAGGGTGTGGGGGTGGCTGCCACCGTTGCCCAGGCCAGTCACGTCGGCCACCCGCAGGCACAGCTGGGTGGCGCCGGCCTTGAAGGCCTGCAGGCGATCGGCTTCCGAGATCTCCCAGAACACATAGGCCCACTGGGGATCGCGGGGCAGGAACACCACTCGGGTTTCGGCCTCGAAGGCTGCGCTGCCTGCGGGGGCGGTGGTCAGCCCGGCTTCGGCGGCGCCTGCTGGAGAGGGCTGACGGTTGTTGATGGCGCTGAGCAGCTCGTCCTTCGACTTGCGGCTGTAGAGGCTCACTCCCAGATCGCTCGCAACCTGGCGGAGTTGCCGCAGGGTCATCCGGGCTAGCGATGACAGGGTTTGGCTCACAGCGCCTCCGGAATGTGTTTGGGATCAGTCTGGGCAACTATCTCCTGTTCTTCGCTGCTGCGGTTCAGGCCGTCAGCATCCCGTGACGGCTGGCCGATGGCGCCAGGGCCCTTGCACCGCTGCTGCGGACACAAAAAAGCGGCAGGTTCACTGCCGCTGATCCGGGGCTGTTTCGGGCCTGAGGCGCGGGGTTGGCCTCAGCGGCCCAGGCTGCGGTAGGGCACCTTGGAGAGGTAGTCGATGCTGGCATTGCCGCCGGCACCGCCGCGGGTGCGGAGGGCGGGCAGGCTGCGCACCCAGGACGATCTGGGGGAAGCCCAGGATGCCGCGGTAGTAGGCGTCGTAGCGGGGGGTGGTGATGTTGAAGGGGGTCTCGCCCAGGTCGCGGCTGCCCACCACGCGGTTGCGGTGGTAGGGCACGGTGTCGTAGCCGAAGGCCTCGAGGTATTCCTGGCTGTTGAGGATGTCGTCAACGGCGCCCTTGATGCCGCGGGTCATGATCACCGCCGACCAGGCGATTTCCTCCGACTTGCCGTGGGTGGGGCGGCCCAGCAGCTTCTCCACCAGGTGGCGGGCCACCCGGTAGTTGCTGTTGAGGTTGTAGAAGCTGCGGGTGAAGGTGTCCGACAGGCACAGGGAGCGGATGAAGTCGCGCACCGTGATCTGGCCGTCGCGCAGCTGCGATTCCAGCGTGCGGTCGCGGTCGACCTTGAAGGCGTGGAAGAAGATCTGGCGATAGGCCGCTTCGATCACGAAGTTCTGGTCTTCGCGGTCCATGGCCTTATCCATGGACACGGCTTTCGGATCCTCATCCGAGCCCACTCGCAGATCTGCCACGCGGGAGTTCTGCGTGGTAGGCGCGTACTTGAGGAGAGGAAGGGCCACTCGAACTTCGGCATCCGTCGTGGCTGATCGTAGAAGTGAGCTCGTGGCCAGCCTCAGGGGGCCAGGTCAGGACTCACAGTCCGTAACGTTCCCTACCAACCGAGCGGCGACAGCCACTCCGGCCCGCCGCTGGCGGCAGCGGACTCGGTTTCAGGTGCGTCGCAGCGGATCTCGATGCAGAAGGAGGCGGTGTTGGAGAGCCCCTCCACGGTGCTGCTGCGCAGGCGCACGTTCGGCCCGGCGAAGGCGAAACGCTCCCAGGAGCTCATCGTCTCGTAGTCGGTGGTGAGCAGCAGCCCATCGCGCTCATCCATGCGGAAGTGCCCAGCCACCGGCGCGGTTTCGGCGTAGCCGCGATCCCGCAGCAGCAGGCCGGCGCGGCCCCGCTCATCGGTGGGGATCAACCCGAACAGGCTCTCCCCCTCATGGGCCTCGCCGGCCTTGTCCCAGGCCATCGAGCCGCTCCAGCGCACCCGGCAACCGCCCACCAGGCCGGAGGGATCCTGGCCGTGCAGCGCGGCGATGGCCCGCAGCCGTTCATCGCCCCGCTCCAGTTCCTCCACCACGATCAGGGAGCCCCCCGCCTCAGCCCGGCGGTGCAGCAGGTGGTGGCTGCTGCGCTGGGAGCGCCAGCGGCCGCAGCTCAGCTGGAAGAAGCTGAGGGCATCGGCGATCGGGAGGCTCACGGGGCCGGGGCGGTTGCAGCGATGATCGCAAGGCAACCTCCCGCGCTGTTCGCTGTGCTGTCAGGTGCCCTGGCGGCCCTGGCCGCCGCCCTGTGCTGGACCGTGTCCAGCAGCCTCTGGCGGCGGTTGCCCACCTCCCTCTCCGCGGGCCAGCTGAACCTGCTCAAGAATCTGCTGGCGCTGCTGTTGCAGCTGCCGCTGCTGCTCTGCCGTCCCTGGACCGGGAGTGGGCAGGCGTTGGCCCTGCTGGCCCTCAGCGGCGTCCTGGGGATCGCCCTGGGCGACAGCCTCTATTTCGCCGCCCTGCGGCGCCTCGGCACCCGCCGCACCCTCACCCTCGATGCCGGCGGACCAGCCTTGACGGCCGTGGCGGGCTGCCTCTGGCTGGGTGAATGGCCCACGCCCCTGCAGTGGCTTGGGGTGGGCTTGATCACCACGGCGGTGGTGCTGGTGGCCCGCCAGAAGCCCTCCACCGGAGCGCCCCTGGCGCTGGGCGCCGGCCATCAGGCCCTGGGGATCAGCCTGGCGATCGGGGCCCTGCTCTGCGGCAGTGGCGGAGCGCTGCTGGCCAGGGCGGCCCTGCGCAGTGGTGCCCTGGATCCAGTCCAGGCCGCGAGCCTGCGGCTGGCGGCGGCGGCCCTGGTGCTGCTGCCGCTGCTGCGGGGGCTGCCCCGGCCGGCGCAGAGGCCCCGTCCTGCCCAGCGGCGTTGGCCCCTCTGGCTGCTGGCCACGCTGCTGGGCACCAGTGCTGGGATCGTGTTGCAGCAGACGGCTCTGCAGCGCCTGCCCGGGGCCCTGGCGGTGTCGCTGCTGGCCACGGCGCCGGTGATGGCCCTGCCCCTGGCGCCTCTGGAGGGCGATCAACCAGGCCGGGCCGGTGTGGCGGCGGCCCTGTTGGCCTTGGCGGGCATCAGCTGCGTGGTGGCGGTGCCGGTTGGTTGAGGCCGGCGATGCGGGCATCGGCTTCGGCCTGGCCCCAGCGCACCAGATCGCTGATCTCCAGGGCCAGGGGCTGCTTGCCGCAGCCCGCGGCAATGGCCTGCAACTGCAGCGCCGACCTGGCCAGCTGCTCCACCAGCACGGGGATGAAGCTGGGGTCCACCGCCAGATTCGGCTGCCGCTCCGCCCAGGCCTGCAGCAGGGTCTGATCGGGGAGTGGGGCCTGGGGACCCCCGCCCGCCTGTTGCAGGCAGCGCAGGCTGTGGGCCAGCAGGCGCAGGTGGTGCCGTTCCAGGGCCGGCAGCAGGGTGCTCTCCAACTGCTGCAGGTCGGCTTCGCTCAGCACGGATCCGGCGCTGCAGCCGGCTGCAGGCGGAAACCGCAGGCGTGGCCGCCCTCCAGCAGCCAGTGCACGCGCTCCACCTGGCAGTCGGGGAAGGTGTGGCGGATCAACTGCAATTCCTGATCGCACACACAGGGGAACTGCTCGGCGATCTTCATCACCGAACAGTGGAACTCGCTCATCACCCAGCCCTGGCCATCGGGATCCGGGTGGACCTCGGCCACGTAGCCCTCACCGCGCCGCAGTTCCACCAGTTGCGCGAGCCTCTGGGGCAGGCTTCCCTCCCCGATCCGGTGGCGGTAGTCGGCGGCCTTGTCGGCGGCCTGTTGCCGCAGCAGCTGGTCCACCAGATCGGCGGGCAGGCTGGCGGCCATGGAGGTGAGCAGCCCCAGGGCGAAGTGCTCGCTGCCGTCGGGGAAGTGGCTGCGTCCCGCCGTGGTGAGCCGCCAGCGGTTGCTGGGCCGGCCCGGGCCCTCCGCCGCAGGGCTGGCCTCCACCAGGCCATCCTCCTCGAGGGAGCGCAGGTGGCGGCGCATCACCTGCACCGACACCGCCAGCTGATCCGCCAGCTGGGCCGCTGTGACCTCGCCCTGGCGCAGCAGCAGGGTGAGGGCGGCTTCGCGGGTGGGTGCCTGCTGGGCGGGAGCGCTCATAGCACGGTTGATACCACCACACCATGCCACGCGTGGGCTGGGTCTGGGGGGTTTGAACCGCGGTTGCTGGCGGGCCTGGACACCACCGGGAACAGCCCAGGCCTGTCGCGCGTCACAATGGATCCCCGCCACCCCGGCCGGCGCCGGCCTGCCCTAGGGTCGGCTTACGAAACAATCCTGTTTCGTTACTGGTTGATTCGGGGGCTCCGCAGCTCCATCCACCTTGCCCCTGCGCTCCATGTCTGAAGCCCCCAGCACGCCAGTCAGCGCCAGCCCGGCCAGCGACAGCCTCGAGGTGATCCGCAAGTTCGCGGAAACCTATGCCCAGCGCACCGGCACCTATTTCTGCAGCGATCCGGGCGTGACCGCCGTGGTGCTGGAGGGGCTGGCCCGTCATAAGGACGAGCTGGGCGGCGCCCTCTGCCCTTGCCGGCACTACGAGGACAAGCAGGCCGAGGTGGCCCAGGCCTTCTGGAATTGCCCCTGCGTGCCCATGCGCGAGCGCAAGGAGTGCCACTGCATGCTGTTCCTCACCGAGGACAACCCCTTCCGCGGCGAGAAGCAGACGATCACGCTCGACGAAGTCAAAGCCCTTACCGCCGGCTGACGGCACCTCCCATGAGCAGCACCGCACAGGCCGTTGGTGATCTGGTGAGCCAGCCGTACAAGTACGGCTTCGTGACCGACATCGAAACCGAGAAGATCGCCAAGGGCCTCAGCGAGGATGTGGTGCGGTTGATCTCCAGCAAGAAGCAGGAGCCTGCTTTCCTGTTGGAGTTCCGGCTGCGGGCCTATCGCCAGTGGCTGCAGATGGCGGAGCCCGACTGGGCGGCTCTGGGTTATCCGCCGATCGATTACCAGGAGATCATCTACTACGCGGCGCCCAAGCAGCAGGACAAGAAGGCCAGCCTCGATGAGGTTGACCCCAAGCTGCTGGAAACCTTCGACAAGCTCGGCATACCCCTGAGCGAGCAGAAACGCCTCTCCAATGTGGCCGTGGATGCGGTGTTCGACAGCGTGTCGATCGCCACCACCTACAAGGAGAAGCTGGCGGAGCACGGGGTGATCTTCTGCTCCATCAGTGAGGCTGTGAAGGAGCACCCGCAACTGATTGAGCGCTATCTGGGCACGGTGGTGCCCAGTAATGACAACTACTTCGCCGCGCTCAACTCGGCCGTGTTCAGCGACGGCTCCTTCGTGTTCATTCCCAAAGGGGTGGACTGCCCGATGGAGCTCTCCACCTATTTCCGCATCAACTCCGGCGACACCGGCCAGTTTGAGCGCACCTTGATCGTGGCGGAAGAGGGTGCCTCGGTGAGTTATCTCGAGGGCTGCACCGCGCCGATGTTCGACACCAACCAGCTCCACGCCGCTGTGGTGGAACTGGTGGCCCTGGATGATGCCTCGATCAAGTACTCCACGGTTCAGAACTGGTATGCCGGCGATGAGAACGGCGTGGGCGGCATCTACAACTTCGTGACCAAGCGCGGCCAGTGCCGCGGCGACCGCAGCAAGATCAGCTGGACCCAGGTGGAAACGGGCTCGGCGATCACCTGGAAGTACCCCAGCTGCGTGTTGCAGGGCGCTGATTCGGTGGGGGAGTTCTATTCCGTGGCCCTCACCAACCACCGCCAGCAGGCGGACACCGGCACCAAGATGATCCATGTGGGGCCCCGCAGCCGCTCCACGATCGTGAGCAAGGGCATCAGCGCCGGCCACTCCTCCAACAGCTACCGCGGTCTGGTGCAGATCGGCCCGAAGGCCGTTGGGGCGAAGAACTACAGCCAGTGCGATTCGATGTTGATCGGCGATCAGGCCGCCGCCAACACCTATCCCTATCTGCGCTCCCAGCAGCCCCAGGCGGCCGTGGAGCATGAGGCCAGCACCTGCCGCATTTCCGAAGATCAGCTCTTCTACCTGCAGAGCCGCGGCATCGGCTTTGAAGAGGCGGTCTCGATGATGGTGAGCGGCTTCTGCCGCGACGTGTTCAACCAGTTGCCGATGGAGTTCGCCGCCGAGGCCGACAAGCTCCTGGCCCTGAAGCTGGAGGGCTCGGTGGGCTGATCCCCGCCCGGCTGTTGCCCTGCCCTCGGCTGTTGCCCAGCTCCTGCCTGTTTCCATCGCTGTTTGTTTCCACCACCTGTGATCCGTCCCGACGCTCCCGTACTGCTTGAGATCCGTGATCTCCACGCCCGGGTGGAGGACAAGGCGATCCTCAAGGGCGTGAACCTCACCCTGCGCGCCGGTGAGATCCATGCGGTGATGGGCCGCAATGGCAGCGGCAAGAGCACCCTTTCCAAGGTGCTGGCCGGCCACCCCGCCTACACCGTCACCGCTGGATCGGTGACCTACCGCGGCCAGAACCTGCTGGAGCTCGACCCCGAACAGCGGGCGCGCATCGGCGTGTTCCTCGGCTTCCAGTACCCGGTGGAGATCCCCGGGGTGAGCAACCTGGAATTCCTGCGGGTGGCCACCAATGCCCGCCGGGCGGAGCAGGGCCTTGAGGAGCTCGACACCTTCGCCTTCGAGGATCTGGTGCGGGAGCGTCTGGCGGTGGTGCAGATGGATCCGGCCTTCCTGGATCGCTCCGTGAACGAGGGCTTCAGCGGCGGTGAGAAAAAGCGCAACGAGATCCTGCAGATGGCACTGCTGGAGCCCCTGGTGGCGATCCTCGATGAAACCGATTCCGGCCTCGACATCGACGCCCTGCGCATCGTGGCCGGTGGCGTGAATCAGCTGGCCAACCCCGACAACGCCACCCTGCTGATCACCCACTACCAGCGGCTGCTGGATGCCATCACCCCCGACTACGTGCATGTGATGGCGGCGGGCCGGATCCATCTGCACCACCGCCAGACGCTCCCGCACCAGATCCTCGAAGGCGAAGGTGTCGAGCTCCTCAAGGCC